>JAUWZT010000001.1 GCA_030615145.1 Promethearchaeota archaeon
TGGTAATTTATTATATTAAATAAATTATTATAATGAGCTTTAAAGAACGGATTTTGGTTAATATAAGTATTTCTATCAGAGGGTAATTGTGTAAAATTACTTAAAATTTCTAAATAATGTGATGATGGGTTAGTTACTATAACTGCTGAATTATTAATCATATCATCACTCGGTAAGTCTAAACCAAACATTTCATAAGTCATATCTACATCATCTGTACCCTCAAAAGTTAAATCCAAAGAAGTACAGTTAAAAGAGCCTATATTTAAAACAGGTGATCCTGGTATTAAATTTGGTGCATTAACACTCCCATCCATAATAAAGGGTGTTGGAAAAAGAGTAGGGATATTTAAAGAATTCATGCCTAAAGCTGGAGATAAAGGCATTTGGATCCTTAGCATATCCAAATATCCATATTTAGAACCATAATCAGAATAAGAGTAAAAATCTTGAATCTTTCTAGTAGAGGATGATCGCCAACCATCACCAATAAATTCATCATAACATTCATATTTCCATAATTTATTTGTCATGCTATTGAAATCATAATAATCATAGACTCTGAATACTTCTACATCAGAAAACATCAGAGCTAGGAGCAGAGATGCAAAATCATTCAAATCTAAGTCTTCTATATCAGCATCTAACAAATCCTGTAAATCATCTATAATTTCATCTAATTGGTCTTGGGTTAAATTAAGATCAGAAAATAGATCTAAAAAATCAGACAAATTGTATGGGAAAGGAGGAAGTATTAACATTGCATCTTCATCTTCTGCTTTGTCCAATTCGTTGCTAGGAAGGGGTCTTTGGGTCCCCCAGAGAAGGCTAAACAATAAGATTGAAAATGCAAATGAGGTAACCAATAAAACAGCTATAAGAATTATTTTAACTATTCGTTTTTTATTAATGGTAGAAACTAATAAATCCTCACGAAATTCTGACATACTTACTCTATTTTACCCTTAACTTTTCCATATTAAGTTTGCAATATTAATTAAAATAATGATATAAATAATTTTCCTAGTAATTCAAATTTATATGAAATATTGATTAATAAAACCAAATAAACGAAAATATTGAATGTAGATTGTGTTTAAATTCACATAAAAAAGTTGAAAAATAAAAATAATTTAAAATTCAAAACCACATTTGGTGCAGACAGATTTCTTTGCAAAAATAGGTTTAGGGATGTAACTTATTATTTTTGATTTATCTTCAACCTCCTTAATTGCAAATCCAGTAGCTCCACAATTAGGGCAAATTCTCCTTCCTGATCCAAGTCCTGGGCTTATACTAGGAGTTGGTGTTGGGTCGGGGGTTGAAATTGGTGTAGAATCGGTTGAAAGTCCAAAAGAAGGGCTGCTACCATATGATGGAGTTTGTGAAGTAATCCCTTGAGCTAAACTTGATGGCATGACAGCTTTTGGTTCCTTCAATTCTTGAATTCTTCTTTCTTTATAAACGATTTCTTCTTGTAATTTGTTGATTTGGGCTTGTAATGGGCCAATTTGTTGTTGTAGGGTCATATTTTCTTGTTGAACTTGTTGAAGTTGATTTTGTAATTGGGGAATGTGAGCTTGTAGTTGAGCTTTCTCATTATTTAACTGTGTGATTTGACTCTGAAAGCTTTCTATTGTTGTTTGAAGAGATTGAACTTGTCCAGTTAATTGTTTTACTTGACTATCTTTATCCAAAAATTGTGCATTTAAATTAGCGTATTGAGCATTAACTTCATTTATCTGATTTTGTAGTTCATTGAGTGTTCTGTCTTTCTCTTGAACCTGAGTCATTATCATGTTATAATCTGCTTGTGAAGGACCACTAGGCATAGTTGTTTCCGGTTGATAAATGGGAGATTCAAGCGAGGGAGCAGGGGGAGAGGGTGGCGTTAGGGGTGCTATCGGTGGTGGGGTTATCGTTGGGGGAGGTACTGTTGGGGGAGGCATTGATGGAGGGGGCATAAATGGAGGCTGAACCGGAGGAGGGGCGCGTGGCTTATATTCATCTTCGTCATCTCTTTCATTTTCTTCCGACATAATTATCTTCTCTTATTGTTTAAATATAAAAATTACTATAGTTTGTAACTTTAATAGTGGATTTAGTTTAAAAATTTTAGTTTAAATTATAGCACAAAGGCGTATTATTTTTTGAAAGGAGCTTTAAAAATTAAAAGCAATTCCAATAGGGATTTAAATGTTCTTTTAATTCGGGGATTATTTTGTTATTTACATAATTTAAAACTTCTTCACCAGATTTTCTAGGTTTTTCTTCAATTAAATTGTCATCATTATTATTAAGAACTTGCAAACAATTATATACCCCTTTTGCTTGTTTATCGATCTCGTATCCCCCTTCTAATGTTATTAAAATTCTTCCATTTGCATATTCTTCTGCCATAGTCTTTAACCTTTTTAGATAAGTTGCGGGTCCTTGAATTGTCCATCCCATATTGGTTAATCTATCTGTCCAATGAGTGTCGAACCCAGCAGAAATCAAGATAAATTCTGGTTTAAATTCTTGACATATAGGGTTTACTATTTCTTCGAAATATAACATTACAATATCTTCGGCAGCTCTTGGAGGCATAGGGTAATTTATTATTTTTCCCTCCCCCTTCCCTGAACCTATCTCATCGATAAAACCGCTACCAGGATATAATGTTCTACCGTCTTGGTGAGAGTTAAATATTACGATATCTCCATTCTCAGATCCTTCATAGAAAATAGACGAAGTCCCATTTCCATGGTGACAATCCCAATCAATTATGGCAACTCTTTTAATATTTTTTTCTCTAAATAGATACTCTGTAGCGACAGCGATGTTGTTGAATATACAAAACCCTGAACATTTATAGGCGTTTGAGTGATGTCCTGGAGGTCTAACTGCCGCGAATACATTATTGACCTTCCCCTCTAAAATTTCATCAATTCCATTTAAATTACCTCCAACGCTATATAAAGAAGCGTCATAAGTCTTAGCAGATACTGCTGTATCCATATCAAGTTGTTGAATATGTCCAGTAACTTGAGCTATTTCACTAACTTCTTTAACTTCGTTAATTAAGCTCTCTTGATGGACATATTTAATTTGTTCGGTAGTAGCTTTTCTAGGTTGAATTAATTCGAAATTAGGATTTTCCAACACCTTTTTATCTTTTAAAAAATTCATAATACCAACAAGTCTTTCGTGGCTTTCAACATGAACGCCAATTCGATGTTCTAAATAAATAGGATCATATACTATGCCTGTTTTCATTACTATCTCATCTCGAATATTTCAAAGAGTTATAATTACTTTTTAATTTAGGATTTAATAAATAAAGTATTTACTATTTTTTATTATATTAATTGCTAAAAAAATATAAAGATTTAATAGAAAGTTTTGAAAAAATATGTTATATCGTATTAAAGTAATAATAATTGGAGAAGCCGGAGTCGGCAAGACGAGTTTAGTAAAAAAATTCGTCTCTGGTCACTTTACTAAAGATTATCGAGCATCAATAGGTACGAACATGTTTATTAAAAAGTTAGATTTAAACTCAGATAAAAAAGTCTCAATTCAAATTTGGGATATAGCTGGCCAAGAAAAATGGATAAATATGAGACATTTATATTATAGAGGGACTCACGGTGCTTTAATTGTTGGAGATCTCATGAGAAGAAATACTTTTGAACAAATAGTACAATTTTGGAGCCCAGATATGAAAAAATATTGTGCTGAGGTTCCAATAATTTTACTAGCTAATAAATCAGATCTTAATTCAGATATTTCTGAAAACGATGTAGAAATCGTAGGAAAAAGAATAAATGCTAAATCAATTTTTCATACATCAGCTAAGAATGGGAAAAATGTCGAGAAATCTTTTGAAATGATAGCTAAATATGTTCTAAAAATAATAAAATAACAGTGTTATTCTTAGTTACTTTTTAATTTTAAAATTTTGGTCTTATAATTTAATTGCTATTTTGATAAAATTTCTTTCGCCCGGTTCAAGGAACTTTTCAAATGCTTGTTGTATATCTTGTATCGGTATTATGTATGATATAAGTTTTTCTGCATTTATCTTATTTTGAGCAAAAAATTTTAAAGACGCAAGTATATCGTCTCGATCATGACCAAGAACTCCTTTCAAGCATACCTCTTTAGAGTTAATTAAAAAGATTGGGAAGGAAATACGCCCCTTATGTACACCTTCTAATAATACAGTTCCTCCACGCTTTATTAAATCAATTGCCATAAGTAAAGATTGCTCGTTCCCTGCGCAGTCAAATATAAAAGAAGGTTTACCAAATTTTTTAATAAATTTATTAATTTTGATTATGGTGGGGGGCAACGATTCTGTTGCGCCCATTTCTTTAGCTTTTTCTCTTAAAAATTTTTGAGGTTCAATTACAACTATATAATTGGGATCTCTTTCACTAATTAAATAATTTAAAAAGCAAAGACCTATATTTCCTCCGCCAATGATAATTATATTTTGATTTGAAGTGATTTTTGATAATTTTGTTCCTCTTATTGCATTGGCAAAGGATTCTATCATTATTGCTTCTTTAATTGAAACAGATTTAGGAATATTGAATAGATATTTTTTAGGTACTCGAATGAATTCTGTAAATCCACCGTCCTTAAAGATACCCATCCCATCTAACTGCCCTTGGCTAATATCTAATAAAACATTAATTCCACATACTTTATCACCTATTTCAACATTTGTAATGTTACTTCCGATTTCGACAACCTCTCCTGCGAACTCATGGCCCATAATTAATGGCACTTGATACATTTTGATTTTAAAATTTGTAACATCGCTTCCACATATTCCACAGTAATGTACTTTCACTATAACATCGTCTGGTCCAGGATTTGGTGTAGGATAATCTTCCTTGTAAGTAATTTTTTTAATATCTACAAAAACGGCAGCTTTCATTTTTCAATCTCTTCTCAAATAATGATTAATTGTTATGAATTCATAAATATAAGTTAGGTCCTTTAATATTAATATTACATTTTTTATTCTACAAATAATTAAATTTTTTAAATCATCATAAAGTTTTTTGTATGAAAACTTCCAATAATTGATTTATTATGTCAAAAAGAAAGGAAGAACATATAACAGGCGGCGGTAAGATTCGCAGTGTAATTCTTGGTTTGAACGATGGACTCATTTCAATATTTACATTGTTAGTAGGGGTTGCTGCAGCAACTTTAATAAAAAGTGGGGATAATACTATTGTACTACTAACTGGAATTGCTGCAATGGTATCCGGAGCAGTAAGTATGGGGCTTGGTGAATATATTTCATCAAAATCTGAATATAATTACGTTAAGAATGAAATTAGAAAAGAAAAAGCTGAAATTTTACTTTTTCCTGAAGAGGAGAAGGAAGAAATAAGAGATATCTTTAAAAAAATGGGGATAAAAGAAGAAATTTTAAATCCATGTGTAGAATTTGTTACAGCAAACGAGGAAAAATGGTTGGAGTTTTTAATAAAAAACGAATTGGGTTTAGAGGAACCTGGAATTCCGATTATAGGAGCGTTATTAACTTTTTTTTCTTTTATTGTTGGAGCCCTTATTCCTCAATTCCCTTATTTTCTAAATTTAGGGGTAATTTCACTTCTATTTTCTTCAATTTTGTCTCTTAGTTCTCTTTTCATCGTTGGAGGTTTAAAAACTAAAATTACTGGTGAATCAGCCATAAAAGGAGGCTTAGAGATGGTTGTTATTGGAGTTGTAGCATTTACAGCATCTTTAGTTATTGGATTATGGTTAGAACAGCTAATTCCGTTATATTAGTTTTTAGGTTTCTTTCTAGAAACTTCTATTACAAAATTATGCTTTCATGAAAAACTTTTGATCGTGTTCACAATTAGAGCAAATTTTAGGTATTTTTTTTAACTCGACATTTCCACAAATCCGGCAAACATATATGTCTATATCTTCAAAATGTTCTTCTTTATCAAGTTTTTTTAGAAATCTAATGTACAATTTGCTATGAACAATTTCAGCCATTCTTGCCAAATCAAACGAAAATTCTGCCAAATAAACATCATTTTTTTTAGCATTTTTCATAAATCCTTTATAAATTTTCTTGAATTCAAATGTCTCTCCTGCGATTGCTTGGATTAAATTATTTCTGGTATTTCTAACTTGTTTTTTTAAAATTTTTTCTTCAATATTAACGATTGCATTTAAATCGACAGATTTTTTCGTAATTTCTTCAATTGCTTTTAAATGGTTTTTTATATGAATCGATTCCGCAATAGAAATGGCTTTAAACAAGTGAGCTATCTCTGGAAAACCATCATTTAGTGCCTTTTCGGCAAATAGCTCATATTTTCTTTTAGCATTGCTTTCTCCTATTATAGCTTCTTTTAAATTTTCAATAACAACAGAGATAAAAAACACCTATTATTAATTTTTAAAAATTAAGTAAAAAGAAGTCATAACCCGATTATTAACTTATTTATTTTTTAATCTTTCACTAAATTGTCAATAGTCGTAAAGAGAGAAACAAGTTTATATTTATTTGTGCCAGGAACCGTGTTTCTTGATCTTTTTGAATTCCTGGATTCATTTGAAGGAAAGAAGTTATCTGTGAGCATTGGTATAAAAACTATGTCCTATTCAAGAGCTTTAGCATTACATATTCCAATTGTTTTTGTAAAAAAAAAAGTGTTGTTTTAAATTTTTTAAGATTTAATTGTCTAAACAATTATAAAATTCTTTTAGTCATCTTTATTTGTAAATCTAAGCATATTATTTCTCGGTTCGTATAAAGTTCCTTCCTTTATTAACTCCTCAAGAGCGTCTTTGATCCATTTTTCATCTAAATCTTCTTCGAGTTCGAGAATTTGAATAACATTATTCCTCTCTAATGCTTTCCAATTACCATCTTCAAAAATCTCTTTTAGCCTAGTAAGCATTTTGTCGAGTTTATTTATAGAACTTCTAGATTGTCCAACTAAAATTCGATCCATATCAATTTTTCCCGTCGTTTCATCATATCCTGTATCTTTTAAAAACCTTTTAAACAATTTAATAACTTCTTCTACATCCTTTTTGATTACCTTGTCCCTTAAAGCCATTTTTGCATATGATTCGGATAATCGTACGAGCGCATCTAAGTTTCTCGCTAGAATGGAAACTATTGCGTCTTCACTATCATATTGTCCTCGTAGTTTTAAGTAAAATTCCTTTATTTCTTCCTTAGCTTCTTCAGTTAAAACTGGATGACAAGTTTTTCTAGCATACTTGATATATTTTTTTAGTAGATCACCTGGAATAGGTGCTATATTTCCTATTTTGCTTTCAAAACTGTCATTTGGTCCTTGCATCGAATTCTGTAAAATAAATTCTGCCATTTGTGCATCCTTAGCGGGATCTGGTCTATCTATAACAATAAATATCAAATCAAAACGAGATAAAAGAGAAGGAGGTAGATGTATATTTTGTGTAGGTGTTTTATATCTATCGTATCTTCCAGAACGTGGATTTGCTGCTGCTATAATTGCTGTTTGGGCTTTTAAGGTAGCAACTATCCCTGCTTTAGCAATACTAACAGTTTGTTGCTCCATTGCTTCGTGTAGTGCAGATCTATCAGAAGTATCCATTTTATCAAACTCGTCTATTGCCGCTACACCTCCGTTTGCTAACACGATAGCTCCTGCTTCAAGATTCATTTGGCCTGTATCTGAGTCTTTAATAACTGCCGCCGTTAAACCGACAGCTGAAGCTCCTTTGCCAGACGTATATAGCCCGCGAGGTGACACTTCAATAGCACTTTTTAGTATCTCAGATTTACCTGTACCTGGATCACCAACGAATAGAAGATGAATATCACCTCGTTTATAACCGCCTCCTGGCCTTTTCTTTCTTGTACCTCCAAAAAGGGTTAAAGCAGTAGCCATTTTAAGTTCTTCTCTTCCATAAATTACGGGTGAAATAGATCTGGCAATTTTCTTTTGTATCATAGGTTCCTTAGATAACTTTTCAATCTCTTTTTTATCTTCTTTAGATAATTCGATGAAGCCTTCGCTCTTATCTTCAGGATCGATATAATTTACATCGATAAATGTTTTGAATAGCGTACTATTTATGCTTTTTGTAGATTGGGCTAAAACGGATTTATAAGTTCCCATTAATTTTACTCTATCACCTGGCTTTACGATATCAACTAAATCATGGGTTAAAATTGCTTGGACTGATCTAGGAATTCTGCCAGGTGGCAAATCTTCCGGAATTTCTTGGATCATTACACTTTGCCAATCAATAAATTCTGAGTTTTTTGAAACAAGCCGAAAATCTGATTGAGATTTAGCTTTACACCTTGGATTAATACAAAAATTAGGCCATTTTATTTTAGAAGTAAGCTGGAGTACTTCAAATTGTGTTTTGCAGGTCATGCATTCAAATGTCGCTTCTATTAATTTCGGTCGTATCGTTGAGCTCCTAACGAGGATTCCATTAGTCCAGATAAAGTTGTCAATATTTTTTGCTCTTAACCCTCTCAATGAGATGAATAAAGGGCTCTTATCGTCTTTGGTTATTAATCTTACAAAGTAGTCTTTATCAGTTAATTTACTTCCTTGAAACTTTAATATGTTTTTAAAAGCTTCTGTTGCGTTTTCTAAAAGAGTTTCGGGATCTTTTCTCAATAGTTCGGCAATTTGAGGGTCGAAGGCTAACAAATCCTCATATAATATTATTAAAGTATTACTACCCTTAGAAAAAACATCATTTATTTTATCTTGGTACTTATAAATTCCAGGTTTATCTTCAAATAACCTGTAAAAATCTTCAAAACGTGAAATTTTATGAATCGGTACACTAGGACGGGATATTGGCGTTGTCAAGCAGATTCACCTTTAAAATAATAGTAATATACCAAAGTTATTTTTGGTGATATTTTAATTTGATATATTAACGATTTAAGCTTATTAAACTGCAAATAAAATTTGTCGGAAAAAAATCATGGGAGAGAAATGATTTAGTGATATACTCCATATGGTTTTTCATAATCCTAAAAGAAATGTTAACTTTCTCTCAATTTTGTTAGCATTTCGCATATTATTGGGTCTTGCGACATCTCACATCGAATTTTTAATAGCGTTATTACTCTTTTTTTTATTTTTTCATCTTTATATCTAATAGTGCGTCCTAGTATTATTGCGATCGATTGTTGTGTTTGAATTGAATATTCATCACTTAAACTTTTCAATAGTTTAGAAAGTACTTTAGAAATACCAATTTCTTGTATAATTTTAACCATAACATCTACAGTAGTGTTTCTTACATCCCCGCTTTCATCACCTAACAGTGAAATTACGCTACTAAAGATTCTATCAATATTTTCAAAGCTGTATATTTTTAATAAATTAGCTGCTCCCTCTCTAACCTTGGAGTCTTTATTTAATAAATTCTCTGAAACTTTTTCAAAGGGGATTTGAGTTTCCGTAATTCCTTCTACTGATGAAAGAATGTTCATGGAAGAACGACGAACCCAACTTTTATCGTCGTCTAATAAAGAAACAAGTTTTTCAATAATAGTCTCCTTGTTATCGACAGCTTTAAATATTTTTCCCAAACTTGCTACGGCTGCATCCCTAACTATCCACTCTTTGTCAACCAACGCTTTATTTATCAAAGCATCAGCAGTAGCGAAAGAGAGTTTCTGACCAATGTATCCTAATATTTTCACGCTTGTTTCCCTTATAAATGAATCTTCATCTGAAAGAAAATTTATAGTAAGGCGCACCGGAATAAGATCTGGTAATTGTTTTGATATTTCTAACATTGATTTAGTTAAAATTATTCTTATAGATATATCCTGTTTTGTTATGGTCTGTAATAAATCAGTCATTACCGATTGTAATGCTAAAGGATTAATTTTTGAAATTTTTAAAATTAGTTGGGATACTTCTTTCTTAATTTTTTTATCGTTTTCACTTCGAATTAAAGATATTATTGATTTCATATCGATTTTATCCATGTAATCTTCTATTAATCCATCCAAAGAAGCAATAACATTTAATTTTATATCTTTATCATCGGAACCTAAATGATTAATTAATCTTGGTATTATTTCCTTAGGATGTTGTTTAGCAACTTTAGTTATCGTTCTAGAAATTACGCCTTTTGAGATATATTTTGATTCGTCCTTAGTTCTTATTAACCTTTCTAAAACTAACGTTGGGTTTTTTTCATAATTCTCAACGATTATATTTGAGATTCTTTCTTTTAATTCAAAATCATCAAATTTTATAAAAATCAAGAAAGTCATTAATATTTTTTCTGGATTTTTGTCCCAAAGTTTACCAAGGAGAGTTAACACGCTGTTCAAAGATTTTAGATTTTCAGAGTCAATTTTACTGATAATCTTATCTATGTCAATGGAGTCAGGTTCTTCACTATAATACTTTACAAGAGCTGAAACAGATGCGTTCCTAACGCTTATATCTGAATCAACTAATCCTTCAAAAATGGTCGAAATAGGAATATTAAATTTTCTGAAGTTCCCCATTTTAGAAATTACTTCAAATATAGATGCTCTAACAGAGCTCGTAGGGTCTCTCATAAAGGGAATTATTTTATTAATAATTTCGGAGTCAATCTTTTCAACCTCTATATTCTTTATATTTTTAATGGCTGCGGCTCTAATTTCTTTATTGGTATGATTTAATTTATCTAAAAATGTTTCAATAGGAATATTAAGTGAAGATTCTGCTAAAAGGTTAAGAAGTTCCACTTGAATAGCGCTGTTTGGATCGTTTAAAAATTTCATCAAATCAAAATTTCGTACTACTTCTTTTTCTTTTTGAGCAATTCTTATCAAGAATTTTAATCCTAATAACTTTAATCTCCACTCTGAATCATTTACTAAGTTATATATAACAATTATAGGAATTAGTTTAATTAAAGCAAAATCAGCATTTATTAAGGATTTTGCAATAGGAATACTTTTGTCGTAATTTGGAGATTCTAAAGATTCTATAATCCAAGGCAATACCATATTTGGAACTTCCTTCTCTAATTTAGTCAAAATTTCGAACGAGATCTTTCTTGAATTCGAGTTTGAGTCGCATAATCCGTCTAATAAGGAATTTTTAAATTTCCAATCATTTAAGGAGATTTCTGACTTCAAAGGAATCCTTTCAAACATCATCAAGAGCGTGCTTTCTGCGTGCTCTCTTAGTACAGGATCAGAATGTTTGATAAAATTAAACAGTGGGATGGGATCAAAAGTTTGACCATACTCCGTAATTTTTGAGTATTTAAGATTTTTAGTAAACTCATTTTTTTTTGATAAGAAGTAATAAGATGTAAATGTGATTATACAAATTTCTTCGATTACTGCCGCCCAAGCAAACGTAGTAAAATTTGGAATAATTTCTTGTGTGATAATCGAATAACTTAAAGTCACCGATAATTTGTCGATATTCACTATTAAAAAATTTACTAAAACATTGAGACCAATTGCGGCCATTAAATACGCTGCAAAATATATATCAATTCCTCTATATTTAATTTTTCTACCCCAAAATCGAGTAAAGTATCCTATTATGCCAAACAATAGAGTAACAAACACAAAATACGAGGTCATCGTAGATATTGCTAGTGATCCAGAAAAAAAGAATATTATCGTTTGAACCATAGAAATCCAAGCCCACACAAAAACGAACAACATTAAACCGAATAGTATATACGGTTTAGGATTTGATATAAATTGTTTCATACCTCTTTTGCTATCTTCAAAATTTAAAAACGAAGATCTTTTAATTTCAGGGATATGAACGAACTCGTTTGTTATTCCAGCTACATAGCCTTTCGAGCCATAAAATGATAAAATCATAAGGGGGTAGGCAAGTAACCAAGAAACCCAGATTACTAAAAAAGGTAATCCCGCAAGAGAAAGAATCATTGGAGGGATAATAAAGAGTAAATAAAGAAGAATTGCCATAATTACAGAAATAATCTTGCTTTTAGATAAATGAATAATTTTATTCCCAATAAATTTATGAAATGGAGTAAGCCCCTCGTCAGATTCTGAACTTAAAGCAATAAATAAGAAATCTATAAGAGGGTATAAAGAAATATACATCAAACAAAACACAAATGGGATAAGTAAAGAAAGAGGACTAATATCTGGGGGCGTTAATACGCTTCCTTGCCAAAACGCAGGAGTTTCTATGGCAAATATAAAAGCCATCGCGATTACAACCATAACTCCCATGCTAAAGACAAATCCGTAAATTAAGCATTGAAGGCGATCCTTGCTGTTAAACTCCCCTTTTTTAACTAAACTAACTTGTTTGTAAATTATTATGAACCCAATAATGAAAAAAATTATAAAAAGGAGAAAAAGGATAAGTTCTGTAAGCATTATTAATGATTTAATACATTTATATTTCTGTTGTTTACATATATTTAATATATAAAGGAATTGAATGTTATTAAATTAGCTTTATGGTGTAGGTAAAAATTGGAAAAAATTGAAGATCAATTAAAGGATTCGTTAAATCGGGTAAATTTTATTTTTAAAAATAAGGAAATAACTACCGAATGCATAAATGCTTACGACGGTTTTTCAATATTAGGAGAAGCGTTCGGACCGTTCGAAAAAAGTAAAAAATACAAACTAAAGTATTTTGTAGCGCTTCCTTTTATAAAAAATAATATTATGAAGATTTCATCAAACGAAAAGTGTGATAATGTTGACGTTCAAAGATACGCTATTAGTGAACGCGACGATCAGAGATTAATCCAACAAGACAATCCTTATTTTCTAAATAAAATAAAAGAATTTAAAACGTTCATTGAAAAAGATGTATATGATAAAAATAAACCGAAGGTAGGTTTAGACCGATTTAAATCTTTTTCCATAAATATTATTGATAGTAGGTTGTTAAAAATGCTAAGATTAGCGAGATCAGAATTATCTGTAGATGATGAGCGTAAGTTAACTAACTCTGAAAAATTACTCTATAGAAAGCTAAGTGAGCTTATTAAAGTATGGAGAGCGTTCTTTTTAAGTTTTAATTAAATTAGATAATAATTAACTTTTATTTGTTTGAATTTTACGCTAAAATTTGATTTCTTTTGAACCGTATTTCTTAAAATAATTTTTAATATGACTTTTTATAGTTTCATTTGGGTTTAGATTTGGCAATAAATCTAAAGCATCGCTCATTGCAAAATATTGAATATTTTTTTGCTTGATAGCTTCTTCGACAGTTCTTCCATCGTCTCTTAATTCATTTCTGTTAGTTAATCCGATAGCGGCTATTATATTTACATTAAAATCAAGCAAATTGTCAATCGTTTTAAGTAAAGATCCTCCAGTAGTTGTAGTATCTTCCACGATTATCACCCTCCCTTTAGGAATTCCTAAAAAGAATTTATCTTTAGGGTCCCCGTGTTCTTTTGGTTTTGCTCTTCCCATGGAAAGAATATATTTACCGGGTGTTAGTTTATTATCCCTAATTGCCCATTTAAATTGAGTTAATACTCCTAGCTTTGTAGCACCTTCTGGAACGCCATAAAAACAATCTGGTTTAAGGTTTCGATGCTTAACATATGAAATAAGAAAATCAGTTAATATATCAAATAGAAACACATCTTCAGCTATATTTCTCCAATTTACATACCAGTATGATTTTCTTCCAGACTTTAAAGTTATTGGCTCGTCAAAAAATCCTATTACATTGTTTTGTATGATAAATTTGTAAAACTCTTTTTTTTCTAATTCCCAACTCATAAAAAATCAAACTATTCTTTTAAAATCAAATACTCTTTTCGAGCGTTAGCATACTCTTCTCCACTTATCTTTCCATCTAAGAATTCTTTTTCTCTTTCTTGCATAACTTTTCTTTTCTCAGCTAATCTCTTTCTTCTTTCTGCTTTAGCAAAACTTTCCAAAATTGAGTTACTAAGTTTTCTTATTTCCTTGTTATCCTTTTTTACTAATTTCTCTACATATGGCTTTATTGGTTTAACCAAATCAATTTTCTTTTTAGCTAATTCATCAATTCTAACGAGTGCTTTATTTGTTTCTTCAAAATTATCACCATCAAGAACTTTAATTAGCCCTGGAAGAGCAACATCTTTAAGAACTTCGTCAAGATATTGCTCAATTTCTTTCTTTAATTTTGAACCTTCGTAAGTCTTTAATTGATTATTACGTATGTACTCGATAAAAATAAGAGGTAATTCTATTGGCCACTCCTTCATTTTTTCTTTGTCTATTAGTTGTACTATCCCACCATCTTTTTTGTTAAAAATCTTCATTATATCCAGTCTCCTGTAGATAATTTTTCAGGTATGTATTGATCGGTCAAGAATTCAAATCCAAATGCTGAAAGTGCTTGAATTTCTGCTTTTACCTTCAATTTCAAAGCTAATTTGAGATCTGTTTCCCACTCTTTATTTTTTTTAACAAAACCTTCATTTAATAACTCTTTAGTCCTTTTAATATCTGTTTGATTCATTGGAATTCTACAATCATTTGGAATTTTATATTTTTCCAAATCTCTGGTGAGTACACCTAGGAGTTTTATATCTGGAGTGGCTAAAAATGGCGACTCGTAACTTAATCGTTTAGACCCTCGTAAATAAACCGAATGAATATAATGCCCATACGGATCACTGTCAACTAACGAAAAGACGGGTAATTTGAGTTCCTTACTAATTCTCCTTAAGAACATTCGAGTAGCGATGTCAGCAGCTCCCTTCGCTGTTAAAATTATACACGGGTATTTTCTCCAAAATCTTGCCTCTGCTAATCTTATCATCGCGGCATCTTTTTCTAAAACCAAAATAAATTCCGCATCGGATTCAATTATTTCAATATTATCAAGCATGGGACTAATCGTCCAACCTCCGCTCCCTAATCCTTCTAAATCAATAATATCATTTTTATCCCTAATTCGAAGACGTCCTATACATGACCCTTTGGCTGAAGCAACTATATGTGTTGAATTTCTCGTTGTATATAGCATTGTCGCGACATCTTCAATACATTTATCACTATTTTTTTGATCCCCAAACAATTGAACTGCTGAATAAAAAATTTCTCTTTTTGTAGCGTGAAGGTCTTTAAGTAGTAATTCGTTAATTTTTTCAAGCACTTTCATTAATCTAGTAATATCAGCAACGCTAGCAAGCGAATGAAATTGTTTTTCCATTATTTGTCGTCCTAACAGCAATAAATCATTTTTTTCGTCCCAAATAATATTTGCACTCGTTCTTGAAGGTAAGCGAATGGCGGGTCTTCCTGTTTCATAAATCATTTCAATAAGGGAATCTGTTAAATTATTTATCCGATCTAAAGTTAATTCCCTATCTAATTCATCAATTTTAACTGTATGTTCGGGTAACTTGATTTGTTTTTTTTCATCTTCAAGACCCTTTTTTAAAGATTCTTGAAATAGTTTTTTTGTTGCCCTTATATCCCATTTTTCCTGTTTTATCTTACTTGACACTTAAATCACTTCATTTTAACTTCCAATTTTTTTTATTTTTTATAATAGAGACAACAATACTATTTTTACGCTCTAACTCCTTTAATTTTATTTGTAAGAAGCGTGCATCCATCATTTCTTTTATTTTCATTTTAAAAATTAAAGAAGTAATCGGTTGCCATTCATCAGATAGAGCGTCCAGTATTTTCTCTGTTGTAATTATCGGCAATTCGATTTGAGTAGGTTCAGGTTTAGGCGCTGGAGCACGAACTATGGGTTTCTTTATAGCGATAGGTTGAGTCGTCTCTTCACCCCCGACTAACCGCAATTGTTTTCTTTTTTCTGGTACGACTCTTGTAATGACGGGTTTGAGTTTTATAAACTCTTCTCTTTCCTTTACTAAAGGCGTTATTACTTCTGGCTTTTCTTTTGTATAAAAATCTTGAATTATTTTAATAATTTCTGATTTTCGCACCGTTGAAGATTTAGCTATTAAGATATCCTTTTCTATGCAATATTCTTTGAGTTCATTAACGGTCCAGTTCCTTAGAGTTCTTTCTGAAAGAAATTCTTTTCTTGGTTCTGCCTTCTTGGAGATATATTCTTTCTTATCAATTGTTTTCTCCCATTCAACGACTATTTTCTTCTGTTTTTCTTTTTCGATTTCTTCCTTTTTAATTGTTGGCTCTATCTCTTTAGAAATGCTAGGTATTTTTTTAACACCTATAGCATCTTTCATTAAAGTTTCTAATTCCGTTTCTGAAATTTTTTCTTTATATTTTCCATCACTCTGCATAGCGATGTTATAGAGGCTTTGGACGAATATTGGAATGTATCTTTCAATTAAACCAGCTCTTTTTTCGATTTTTCGAATATTCGCTCTTCTATTAAGATATATTCTCAACCTTCTTCCAATAGCTTCGAGACAATATTTAATTTCTTTTAGAAGTTCTTCGTCGTCAGCCAAAGCATTTTTACTCTGACTCTTAAACATCAAATGAACATAAGGACCAGAAATATTTATTAATAACTTTATTGGGCCTTTAGGTAAATTATTATCATATGTTTCTAATTTATAATTCTTCCAATTAACTGATTGAACGGCTTTCGTAATTGCACAATCCGCAGAATCTCTTAATTTTGGCGTTCTATTAATAAATCTTGATAGAACATCTCTAGAACGCTTAGGTGTATCAAGTTTTTTAGGATCATTACAATAAGCCAAAACAGCTTCCACAGCATATGCTAAGCCCTTACCGCTTGTTGGAGCTCTTGTTTCTGCAGAAATAAAATCGTCGTCCTTAGTGTAACTTTCCATAAAATATTCAAATATTTCTTGATATGAATCTTTTTCGACTTCTTCAGATGATATAAAATTTTTTTGGATTGTTTGTCTAAATTTTTCCGGTTCGACAGAGCGATCTTTAATATCAATACTAGCTAATATCTTTGAGTTAAAAATTTTAACCTCTTCGGAATTTACAACAATTTTTTCTAAAGATTCGTCCTTTCCGGAGGATAAATTTTTGGCATTCTTTTTTATTATTTCATCCCGCATTCCCTCAATTGAATCTTTTATGTCATCTATGGGATCATCAAAATCGTCAATATTTGTAGATATTTTTAACCCAATTTCTTTTATTAATGTATTTTCTAATACAACATCACCTACAGGGATTGCTGTGTCTGTTGGGGGCGCCATATATTTGACTGATTTGAATGCATGAAATAGAGAATTGAATTGCACATTAGTTAACTCAGAGGGTTTAATTTTTGAAATTTGAACTTCTTTTACTAAATCTTCAAATTCACTTCTATTTTTTAATTTTTTAACTTCTACCAACCCTATAGAAGTATTGAAAATAGTATTTAAACCATTTTTTATTTTTTCTTTATTTTGTGAATTGTTCTCTATTTGTTTTAATAAGTTATTAATCTCTTTTTCGATTTTTTTTATATCTTTTTTCGTTTCAGATTTATCAATACGATGTCTATGTTTTTTTATTTCTCTATATATTTTTTCTAAATCTTTTTCATATTGGTTATATTTTTTCATAAGTTCCCAATATTTAGCCTTCAACTCTTCAGAATCAACTTGATAAATGATTAATTTATCTCTTGGTTTCGTAGATCGCCCAAATATTCTCTTTTCAAATTTAAGGAAATTAATAGTATCAGTATTTTTCTTTAATTTGTTTACAAATCCATTATTAAGAATTAATAAAGATAAAATATCTTGTAAATTCCTTTCTGCGATCTTCAGAATTTCTTTAGCTAATTTGGAACTAATTCTTACAAAACTATCTTGTAAAAAAGCTGATATCGTGAGTTTTTCTGATTTTATTAAAAGATCTTGTAAATCACCAATATTAGTAGATAAAGGGTGTGGTTTTGCATATTTTGGCTGTTTAGGAAAACTTGAAACTACCCTTCTATAAATCCATTCTTCACCATAAGGATCAATAAAAATAATAGTTACATGCGGATTCATTAAAGCAGTTTCTCTAATAAATGTATCCACATAACCTCTAACATATTTCACGTTTAAATAATTCAACTTAATATATGTCCCGTGTAAGAATGGGCTGTCAACCTCCGTTGGGCGCACTAAATATCGTTTTTCATTTTTTGAAGTTGTAAAAAATTCTGACGCGGTAGCATAAATAGTATCTTTAGACTTTGAAACTGCAACAACTGGTTTGCCAGTCGTGTTTTGGGCGTCACTAAACGCACTTGGAGCGCCAAATCCTTGGCTTCCACGAGTTTGCTTTAATTCTAGACTTTTTGAAGAAGCTAGATATTTTCCAAACTTACCTAGATCTCTTCTGGTCATTCCAATACCATTATCAAACATTTCAAAAGTGTAACTCATGATATTTTTTTGCGATAATTCAGAAGTTAAAAAGGCGGCGGCTTCAGATTCGCGGAGTCGGATTATTACAATTGGTTCGATATCAATGATTGGTTCTACAGGTTTGATGATTTCATTCATGTCATCAATAATCCTTTTTACTTCTTCCTCAACCTCTAATTCCTCTTTGTCGATAATTTCTCCGGATTCTTCTTCTTTATCTCTATCAACATCTACAAAATCTTCAGCATCAGAAGCTATTGTAGGAATTATACCAACTTCTTGCATCAATGCAAATTTAGCTGCGTTATTTAATGGCCGTTCCACCTCATCCTTTTTTGCTTCTTGAAGGATAGATAAATTTTCTAAAGATAATTCTTGATCAAGAGAGAATTGGATTTTTGAATCTTTATCTATTATTTCATTCCATTGGAAATCTTCAATAGCATCTAAACTGTTGTCTAAAAATTCTGAAATGTATTGCATATGTTTATAATAACCCATTGAGAAGCCTACAAGTTGTCCTCTCTTTCTCATAAACCCTGCAATTGTGCCTTGCTTTATTCTACCTTCATCCTCAGAGGAAATTTGAATCACATCTTTTCTTATTTTTATTATTTTTATTTTAAATATCTACATATTTATATGTAGATTTATGAATACATTGACTAATATTAAACGAATATCCTAATTCTTTACTATTCAATCAATTTTTCTTAATGTATTCGGTCAATCATTTTGAACAGAAATTGAATTAGTATTTAAATCTTTTCTTTAGGTGAAAAAATTTAAAAAGAAGGAGTAAGTTTATTTTGAAATTTCTCTGATTCGGTAATTCTCTAAGGCTACATCAATTATTTTAGAAGCTACATATCTTTTTGTATGTTTTTCAATATGAGTTATGTGTTTTTCTTTATTTATTATGTATACTTCATTATCTTTACTGTTGAACCCTATATCTTCTCGACCCACATCATTAGCAACTATTAAATCTGACTCAGATTTTAAAAGTCTATCGTAAGCGCGATCAATTAGCTCACTTCGAGAAACATTTGTCTCCGCTTTAAATGCGATAATAAAAAGATTGTAATCTTTCCTTCTTGCTATATCTAATATCTTAGGCGTTAATTTCATATTTACATTTAATTTATTTACTTTATCTGACGATATTTTTCCTTCAATAAGTTCCACTGGCTTATAGTCGCTAATTGCGGCAGCAGAAATAAAGAAGTCGTAATTATTATATGAAATTTCATCCTTTATGACTTTAGTAAAATCGTCTGCCGATTCGACATGTTTTGTTTTAAGGTACTCTGGAATCTTCACCATACATTCACCAGCAACTAATAATACATCCGCACCTCTAGCAGAGGCTTCTTTTGCTATTTCGATACCCATTCGACCTGAGGACTTATTTGATAAATACCGAACATTGTCTATTGCCTCGCGACTTGGTCCAGCGGTGATTAATATTCTCTTTCCTTCAAGATCCTTTTTCGTAATCAATAAATCAATAACTCTATCTATTATATCACCCACTTTTGCAATTTTAGCCTTTCCTTCAGATATTCGCGGACCTAATACGTCAATACCATACTTTTTCAAAACTGAGATATTTTTTTCGATTATAGGATGATACATGCTTTCATGCATGGCAGGAACTACGACTATAGGGATAGATGAACCAAAAGCGGTTGAAATAATTGTTGTTACCGGGGTGTCGTCGATACCATTAGCGACTTTGGAAATAGAATTTGCTGTTGCTGGACAAACCAAAATTAAATCAGCTTTTCCAGCGGCATTAGGTCTATCACCCGCTAGAAAAACATGTTCAACTGATCCAGTCAAATGAGTAATTACAGGGTTTCCTGTAGCCCAATGCATTAAAGTTGGTTTTATTAACTCTGTAGCTGCTTTTGACATTACGGAAATTACATCCGCTCCTAAACGCATTAATTCTCTAGCAATTATTGGAGCGTTAATAACCGCAACCGAGCCAGTTAAACACATACATATAGTTTTTCCTCTTAAGATTGTTCCCTTGCTTTCTATAATGTCCTTGGATGGGTGCTGTAATCTGTCTTTTACCATTTTTCAACGATTATTTTAATTAATATACTTAATAAAGTTATATTTTCAATTTAAAAATATTGCAATCCTTTAACTCTTTTTGTAAATTGGAAGATAAATTTTTGATTTAAGTCGTTAAGTTGGAAAGCTTTAACTAACGGCTGAAACGACATATAATGAAAGATATATTTATTTTGCCAAAAATATATTTTTAAACTACTTATTTTAAAAAAGAATAGAAAATATGTGATGCTGTTACAAAAAGCATCTTTTTATGGTATTGCGTCCATTTCCCCAGGCATTTTTTCTCACTTTGTTTGTTATGTGAATTGTTTTTAACTAATTCTTTTTTTAAATTTGAAACCGAATTGAAATGTTTATGTTAAGTTCTTTTGCAACAATTTATTAATTGATTTATTTATTTAAACCCCTAAAAAAAGAGATTACTCTTTTATTTTTTAAAGCTAATGTTAATGAAAAATTTTTTTGAAGTAGTTTTATGCTGAATCGGAGGGGAGAATTGGATTGATAAGCAGGTTTCGAAAATCCTTAACCGAAGGATAGTCCCCATATTTGTTTATTATGAGTTTGCTTCCTATATTATACGAGAAAGCAGTAATTGAATGTACTGGATTAAAAAATGATTTTATTCGATTTTTTATATTTTCTTGGCTAAAGATTTCAAAACTGGTTGCGTATCGAATTAATTTCTCTTCGGTCCACCCGTCAATAAGAGCATGATAAGTGAAATTATACCAGAAAAGCGATAGTTTTCCTTTTACTTTGCCTTGCGCTAATAATGCTTCAATAGAAGATTCTTTTGACGAGTCTTGACAAAATTCTCGTAAGCTAATTTCTGCTTGGTCTAAATAAGAGAAGAGCATATTAGCAGCGACTTCTGCTATACCTTCGCTAATTATTAACTTGGGCGAGTTTAGTAGCAGGATTGAGTGTTCAAATTGACTTAAATCGCGATATAGCCTCTGTTCTTTGACAATAAATTCTGTATGATGGCCAGGGTACCCTTCGTGAGCGGCAGCAGACAAAAATAAGGTCCAATACATGTTATAATTCGGGTTAACTTCTATTCGGGAGCGAAAATTACCCAGGTACCAATTGTAATAAGTCCATTTAATTTTATTATTGTTGTTATTTTTTACTAGCTCTATATTAATGTGCTCACTTTCAGGTAAGAGATCGACAAATACTTCTTTAGTTCGCTCTCTCGTGATGTTGAGAGCTTTCTTAAATAGTCCAAAAACCTTACCTTTAGGAATCGTTCGCTGCACTCTTAAATCCTTCATGCGTTCTTCTAGACTTCCAGAACCTTTATATGCTGCGTTAAACTCTTCTTTTAAGTTATCCAATTCAGATTCGTTAGCTGGCTGTAAGGCCACATCATATAACCTTAAAAATTGTTCCTTAAAAGGTATTTCGACTCCGTTTAATATCTCGATCGAAGTCCTCATCGCCGTTAACATTTTTTCTAAGTATCGCTCGCGTTTTTTATCGTAACCTTGTTTAAACAAATCTTTTTGTAGAGCTTTGCAATCTGCTAATAATTTGTTTGGTGAAGTTATAACCTCATTGTCAACGATTTTGCGTAATTTTTTAGGACCAATATAAAAATCTACATATCCCTTATTGTGTTTGTGTATGTGAAGTGCTAAATGCAGAAATCTTATTCCATATTCAGATAATTTCATAGTTGCACCCGGTAATTTCGTCTTTGAATATGTAAATTTAAAATTTTATTCTAATAATCAAATACTAAAGATAATCGTCTACTAATAATATTATTCGGAATAAAGATTTAAATAATTGTATTTGAGAATTGAGTTAATAATTATAATTGATTATATTAAATTATTGGTTTATTCAAGTCACGATGGGGTTTATTGTGAATTACAATTTAAAGCGTAACAGAAATAATTAATTTACTCCTCAATTATATTTAAATTTAGTTTTAATTTTGAGGTATAAAACATTATCTTATTAAAAATATCTTGATCTATTTCTAGCTTTGCGCCTAAATTCAATATATTCGAAAACTGGTTACCGTAATAGGTTTTAAACAACTCGGATACATTATATAAGGCGTTTTTTTCAGAAGATTTAGATATTTTAGATTTTTCAAATTCATCTTTTCTTATTTTTAAGATTTCACTAGAATATTTGACAAATTGTGTATGTCGCATTTTTTTTAGGTCGAAAATCTTTGTACTTCCAATCTCTCTTACTACGAGTACATTTTTTGCGACTGAATGAATTTTATTGAGTAGTTTCGTTCTGAATTCATCCAAATTACTTATTTCGCTTAATAACTTCTGAATTATTTTGGAAAATGGTAAATCTAATCCAGCTAATTCAGTCGTTAAATTTAATAATATTAAAATTTGATCCGTTTTCTCTTCAGAATTAGATTTTAATTCTTGGTAAATATATTCTCTTTCTTTATTTATAAAATCGAATAAAAATTTTCTAAAAGCTTTTACAAATTGACGATAGTTTGGGACAAACAGTCTATTTGGGTTATTTGATATAATTTCATAAGCTTTAAAAGGGCTAATCTTTTTATCGAGAACTGATTTGATAAGAGATAAAGGGTAATATCCTTCAATAAATACCATCCCCTTCGAAATACTATTAATTGCGTCTTTAAACGAACATTTTGCGATTATATTGATTCTTTTAACGATATTTCCTTCGATTTTTACTGGTGTTTTTTGACAATAAACTAAATCGAAAGGTTTCAAGTCGTGAAAAAGAGAGTTGTTTTGATCTGGGATAACAATTTGAGCACCATATGCATTTACTAAACTACCTTGTCTTGGCTTACTAGCTAAATCCCATTCGATTATCATAAGATCGTTAATATTAGAATAATCTTGATCAATGTCGTAATTGTATTCTATAGGTTTACTTATTAATGAAAAAACATCTATAGAATTAATTTCATAACTATTTTCTTCTCCCCAGAATTGTTTTTTATAATAAAAAATATCTGGGAAGTTGTTTAAATCGTCTAAAAATAATTCTTTAATTATTAAATAGTTAACTCCAATTTCCGAAGATTTAATGGTAGATTCGTTTATTCCATAAAAACCGATGTGTCTTATAACGTAATTGTAAGCTGGGTTTTTGAGATTCTCTTTATCGTGATTAACTATATAGGTGTTTCTCTTTTTTCTAAAGTCAACTTTAGATTTTTTAATTTTATATTTTTCCTTAAGCAGATTGAGAAAGGCAAATTTCTTTAAATATACTTTCTTTTCTAATTCTTTTATTTCGCTTTTATAAGCCTTGTATTCGTCATAGTACGCATCTTTTTGAATCTTAAAAACTTCAAAATGCCTCTTCATTAGCTTTAGTTTATCTATTACGCAGAAATTCTCTATTTCGCTTTTAAAATACTTTACAATTTCGCTTTTAAACGATTCAAAAGCCTTCAAAGGTATTAAATCTTTGAAAAGCGGATTAATTTTAACAAGCGTTTCGTAATTTTTTTTTATAAAAAAAGTTGACAAGTACATTTCATTAAAATCGTTTGAATTAGCCATTTTTTCCAATTTCTTAAGTATAGATGAAACAAAAGATTCGTTTTGAAATCTATAAACATCTAATAATTTATCAAACGATTCTATAATTCTAAGTATGTCAAAAAATGTATATTTTGAGACCGAATTTAGAAATAATTTAATTCCTTTTTCTATGTAGTTATTATATTTGAGAAGATAGGGACCTAATTCGTTATCGTAGGCAGATTGCAGAAATTCAAAAAATTCAATATACAAATTGTTTTCAATTGCTGTTTTCAAATACCTTTCAATAACCGTTTCGCACTCGTGTTGATTAATAATCGCTTTGTTTAAATAATTTAGTCCCTCAACACAATTTTCACTTTCAAAACAAGCATTAGCCAATTCCAAATAGTTTTTGCTCTTCTTTTTGGAACCAAAGTCTTCAGAAGTTAAATAAAAATCGTTAATATTATTGATAATTTTTAAAGAAATCGACGGTTTTATTATCGTTAAAAGTCTTATCAGATGAATACATATCTTATCATCTCTTTCGCTGTGTATTAAAAAAGTAGGACAATCGTGAAATATTTCATTTTTTTTCTCGTTAATAACTAGGTGGAATTCCCGGTCATTATCTAAAATGATTGATCTTATCTTTATTGGATCTTCTTTCAGTGAAATTATGTTAATTTTATTTTTCTGGAACTCAACTGATTTCTTATATATTTCAATTCCATATTTCTCAATTATTAATTCTGATAATTTAGTTTTTGTCATTCTCTTAAAATCTCGATTTTATAATATCAGAAATTAATTTTGGAAAATCATTCCAATCTTTTATAGTTAATAATTGCCCTCCTGCGATTTTAACCATTTTTTTTGCTTCTTTTAAGTTAAAGGAGGATTCTGGGCAGACTAAGATAAAATCAATCCCTAAAGAGCGGAAAATTCTTAATGTTTCAATAGATTGCTGAAGGTCGTATATTTCAGCATCAGTAAATAATACATTCAGCTTTTCACGGGAGCTTGACTTTTCTTTAAATTGTTTTTTTGCCCATTCTAAGGCGCTTTGAAGCCTCGTACCGCCCTTAGCTGAAACAGAGAGCAACTCATCGGCTAATTTTTCTAAATCTACTTTTTTAGATAATTCCTTTAAAACATGTGTATCTGACTCGAAAAAAGCAATAGCAATCTCATCCTTTCTCATCCCATATACTAACATCGTCACACATATTGCCATATATGCTAATTTTTCTCCTGTCATCGAACCGCTTATATCTAGTTCAAAGCATAACGACCGTAATCCTTTTGCGGTTTCATAGACAAAAAAATCGTCGTAATTAATATGATCTAATTTTTTACCCTTTTCTAGAAGATGAAAAATTGTTTCCTCCAAGTCTATATTTTCAAAGTCGTCTCCTATTGTGTAGGGTCTTACTATGTTAATAGGTGTAGGTCCGGTTGTTGCACTGCCTAAACGAGCCCTTGAGTAATAAATTCCTAACTCAATTAGCATTTTTTTTGCTAATTCCTTAACCTTTAATTTAACTTGCTCTGGTAGACTATTTCTATGAATAAACCATTGTTTAAGGAGACTCTCACCAGTACCCGCAGATAAACACGCAATTACTTTATCTTGCGCTTCTTTGCCACCAATTTGCTGAGCACCTTTTAAAGCCTCAGTCAAATTAAAATGACCAATTGCACCTAAAGCATCTCTATTATCGGAAGCTAACGCACTGCTTAAAAGCTCTCTAATTCTCTCTTTATTTAGTTGGTCTTTAATTTGATTCATTAAATTGTTAATTCGCTGAAAATCTGCTACCTTCTTTTCAATCGTTTTTTTAAGTAATTGATAGTTAGGTTCAATTAATTCGTATATTTCCTCTTCGGGCATTTCAAGTTTTTTTCCAATTCTTTTAATATCTTCTGCTTCAGGATTTAATCCGATCTTTCTTAAGAATTCTGTTGCGTTTCTTAATTGCTCAGGTGTTTCACAAGCCTCTAGTGTTCGAGAAATTAATTCAGGTAATTTTTGAGATATTTTTTGTCCACAGTGCATGTTTGGGCAACTATTCATTAATTGTTGCATTTGATGAGAAAGCGATTTAAATGCTTCAAACTTAATATTTTGACTATTTGCCTCGTCGATCGCATTTTTCATAGCTTGGCTAAATAGCGAATTCCAAGATTTATTAGCAAATGCATTTTTTGTCAATATATCTAACGATAAATTCAATTGTTTATTTTGTTTTTGCAGATTTTGCATTTGCCCATTTAATTTATTTAGCAATTCTTCTCTTAAATTAGTACCAAAATATTGATCTAGCGAGTCTGCAAGGTTAAAATTATGCTCAAATGAAGATTGGTTTAGCGAATTATTCAAAACTTTGTCTTGATCAAACTTAGGAGTTTCGCCTAAAGTTTTTGCGGCATTAAATAATTGATCTAAATTATTTAGTTGGTTCTGAAGTTGATTTTTAATATTTTGGATTTGATCTTTTATGCTTTGATTGTCCGAAGTCTCATTAATAAACTTTATAGACTTTAAAAGATCATCTAATTTGTTTGAATTAATTAGTTTTGATAAATCCTCTGAAATATCTTGATTATTGAGAGCTTTACTTGCGAGTTTTTCCCATTCCCTTAAGGAATTTTGCTGGATTAAGTCGTTTAAACCTAAATTCGAACCAGCCCTTAAATCGTCAGGACTCAACGAATTTATTTTTTGTTCTAGCCTTTTTTGGGCTTCTTGAATTAGTTTTTCTAAGGAAGATATCTCTTCTTTGTACAATTCCGAATCGTCGTTAAAAAAATTTAATGCGGATTTATATGGCTCTTTCTCCCTATTCGAATTTAATTCTTTAAGAAATTCCTCTAATTTTTGAATCTCATCTGTATCTATTGATTTTGTCGCCTCGATTTCGTCTATGATCTCTTGAAGTTGATCTAATTCAGACTTCATCTCGGATTCTACAAGGTCTTCAATAGATTTATCAAATGTATCTTCGCTCTGAAAAAACGAGTCAATAATATCTTTTTTGTAATTTGGAAAGAGAATTTTAAAAGCAATATCTTTTGCTAATTCCTGATTGTCCGGAAATGAAGTTACGGTACTTATTTCTATGTAATCGTTAGGTGTCACAAAGCCCTTTCGATAATACCTTGATAAAATTAATTTTGGAATTGATAAAACTTGACGTGATGACGGAATTTGGATAATGTCGGCATGAGACCTCATTTTTCTAATGAAATCTACAGCAAATTCGCAAGGATTTTCAGGAAAAACTGCCATAAAATAACTTTTTACCCCCTACACACCTAAAGTTTTATGAATAATACTTTCAATAATATTTTCAACTTTTGTACCAGGCTTTGGTTTCATACTTCCTAGTAAAACGTTACGAGTGATCTCTGAAAGATATTCGTTAGTTGATGTTTTTTCTTTAATTTTTCCTTCTTTTTCTAAAGATCGTCTTCGAGCCAAGAGTTTTGCTATCGCAATTCCGGCCCGAATTGACGCTGGTACTTCAATATCTATTTTATTCTTTCTCGTTTCGTTTATTATTGAATAAATTAATTCTAAATCAGACTCTTCGATAATAAAATGTTCTGGCAAATTTATTCTTATAATCTCGAGCTCAGTCGCTTTATCGGGATATGTTAATTTAATCCAGACCTTAATTCTATCCTTTAAAGCCTCAGATAATCGATGAGTGCCCGAAAGCTCTTCCGGGTTCATAGCAGAAATAAAGAAGAAATCCTTGCTAGCTTTTATTCGACCCAAGTGCGGAATGTTAATCGATTCTTCCTCTAAAGGTTCTAATAAAGTGTTTTGTGAGTATTCAGTAGCTCGATTTATTTCATTAGCTAAAAAAGTTCCACCTTCTAACATTGCGCTCAAAAGTGGGCCGGGATTAAATGCTTCTAATACAAATCCCTTTTTTAGAGTAATAGCAGGATCGAAACTTCCAATAAAATGCGAAGGTTTTATGCTTTCGTCCATGGTGAGCCAGAAAAAGCTCTTATTTTTTTTTTCTTTAGCTCTTAAACTAGCAAAATATCTACATAAAATAGTTTTCCCCACTCCGGGCGGTCCAACAAGAGCTGGAAATAATCCTGTTGCCTCGGCATCTCTAAGTAATTCCAGTGCTTTACCATATTGCCCTGATAAAACAATTTCAATTGGTTCTTGAGATATATCTTTTATAAGTTGTTGCTGAAATAACTCCTCGAATCTTTCTTTATTAATCATTTTATTTTCTCTGATTAAAGACGACTATTCAAAGTCTTTCTTTTTGTAAATAATAAGTATTTGGTAATTTTTAACTTTGAATGTAATAAGAAAAAAGGATTATAAATAAGTAATAAAATTAAAATAGAAGTCTATTTGTTTTTAAAAATGAAAGGCAAATATATGATAATCTTAGAAATCCTAAAAGATTTTATAATAACTCATAACAACTTTTATTTAGTTTTAAAATTATAATAAAAATTAAAGTAATGATATTTTAATTAAAAATTAATCAAAAATTACAATTTTTTGGGAATAACAATGCAAATAGAACATATCTCTCCTCCGGGTTATGAAGATCGAATTTTACGATTGAAAAATAGAGTAGTTTTACAGCCACACGAACTCTGCATAGAAAGAGCTAAATTTTTCACGGAATCTTATAAAAGTACAAAGGGCGAGGTTCCAAACATAAGATTTGCGAAAGCTATGCGCCATCTTTTTACAAATATGACAATAAAAATATGGGACGACGAATTTATTGTTGGAAATCGATGCACTAAATTTGTTGGAACACCCTTATATCCTGAAGTACGCGTTGATACAATTGAGCAAGATATTAACCTCTATAACAATCGAGAAACTCAACGGCTATTACTTTCAGATGACGATAAGCAAATCATAATCGAAGAAATTATACCTTATTGGAAAAACGAAGAAGAGACTACCAAATCAAGATTTGACACTTATTTAAGTCCCGAATTAACCGATCTCATGCTAAATCTACTATATATCGTGGATACAAACATAACTAACGGGACGGGGCATTTCTTCCCAGGACATCAAAATGTCATAAAAGTGGGATTTAACGGCTTAATTCAAAAAGCAAGAGAAAAGATGAAAGAATTTTCAAAAGATCAAAAGAAAATGAATTTTTTGGAGTCAGTTATTATTGTTTTAGATGGTTCTAAAGAATTTATTCAAAGATTCTCAATATTGGCAACTGAATTAGCAGAAAAAGAAAGCAATAGTAATAGAAAAAAAGAACTTTATGAAATTGCTGAAATTTGTTCTAATATCTCTGGTAACCCACCATCCTCATTTAAAGAAGCCTTTCAATTATTGTATTTCACTCACGTTATTGCTGGTCTCGAAGATGGAGGCTTTGCTATTAGTATAGGACGCATTGATCAAGTTCTCTATCCTTTTTATTTTGAGGATAAAAAAAAAGGGACTATAACTGATGAAGAAGTACAATTCTTAATTGAATGTTTTTACTTGAAGCTTACAACTCTATGGAATTATGTCCTCCATAAAGGAATTATAGCTGCAGAAGGACCGCCACTCACGGCAAATATGACGATAGGAGGCGTTGATGAGGATGGAAACGACGCTACTAATCAATTGTCGTATCTATTCTTAGATTCTTATAAAAAGCTAAAAACAGTTCAACCTACTTTTTCCGTCCGCATTCATAATAAATCTCCAGATGATTTACTTGTAAAAACAGGAGAAGCTATTAAATCTGGAGCGAGTATTGCATTGTTCAACGATGTTGTTATGATTCCAGGTCTTAACAAACTTGGTTATACTCTAGAAGATGCGCGTGGATATGCGCCAATAGGGTGTGTAGAACCAACACATACCTACAAGTCATTTGGATGTACAAATGCTACTCAATTAAATATTGTGAAGTGTTTAGAGTTAACCTTGAACAATGGGACAGATATGTTTACAAGAAAGCCATATGGCATTGAAAACACAAAAAAGATCTCTTCATACCAAGATTTATTGGACGAGTTTTCGAACCAACTTAGCTTTTTTACTAAAAATTTGGTAGAAACAATGTCTTTCCTTGAAAAAGCTATTGCTGAGCTCAATCCGCAACCCTTTTTATCCGCAACTATAGACGATTGCATTGAGCGGGGGTGTGATATCACAAGTGGAGGCGCTAAATATGATTTTACTACGACCCAACTGATTGGTTTATCTACGGTTGCCGATTCTCTTGCTGTAATTAAAAAAATGGTCTACGAGGAAAAATTATTCTCATTAGAAGAATTAATCAAGATATTATCAAAGAATTACCGAGGTACTTACAATGGGAAAAAGGGAGAAGAAATAAGACAAATCTTTATTAATAAAGTCCCTAAATTTGGAAACGATAACGATTATGTCGACAATATAGCTCGCGATGTAGCAGATTTGTTCTGTAAGGAAATTCTTAAATATAAGAATTATAGAGGTGGAAAGTATCATCCAGGGATTTATTCTACAGCTTTTCACTTGGCATTTGGAGTTTTTACAGCAGCCTCCGCTGATGGAAGAAAAGCAAGAGAACCACTCTCAAATGGAGTTGGTCCAACCAACGGAAGGGATAAAAACGGCCCAACCGCGATACTTAATTCGATAATGAAGCTGGATAATGAGTTAATAACGAATGGAAACTCAGTAATATTAGCTTTTCATCCAAACACACTAAAGATAGAATTGTTCCTTCCACTCATTAGAACCTATTTTGAAGAAAATGGAGGCTATCACATCCAATTTAACGTGGTTGGAAAAGAAACTCTATGTGATGCTCAAATAAATCCAAAGGAATATCAAGGTTTAGTTGTACGGATCGCTGGTTATTCCGTATTGTTTACAGAATTATCTAAATCCGCACAAGACGAGATTATTGGTCGAACGGAGTTTTAATTGCATTCAAATGTAATTTATATGATTTTTTGAAGAAAAATCAAAAAAATTTTTAGTTATTATTGTTTTTTTATTGTATCTAAATATATAAAAGTAAAAATGGGCCTGTAGATCAGTCGCAGATCGCTTGCTTCGCATGTAAGAGGGCACGGGTTCAATTCCCGTCAGGTCCACTATTACATTCAATAACTATCTAAAAAGGTATGTACATGGCGCAAGAGACTGAGTACCCAAAAAGATTTAAATTCAACGATATTCAAAAAAAGTGGATACAATATTGGCGCGAAGAAAAAATTTACGATTTTGACATCGATCAAAAAGGCACTCTTTTTTCTATTGACACTCCTCCTCCTTTCGTAAGTGGTTCGTTACATATGGGACACATTTTGAATCATTCGTGGATCGATTTTGTCGCGCGATATCATAAAATGAAGGGAGAAAATGTTTATTTTCCTCAAGGTTTTGATTGTCATGGCCTTCCAGTAGAATTAGCGGTGGCAAAAAATTATGGCGTTTCTAAGGATGACCGAGAGGAATTCTTAAAAAAATGCGTTGAATGGGTCGATAACAACATAAAAAATATGACGAAACAGTTGGATGAATTAGGATATTCCACAGATTGGAGATATACTTATCGCACTATGGACGAAGAATATAAACGAAAAGTCCAAATTTCACTTTTAAATTTTTACGAAAAGGGATTACTTTACAGAGCGAAGTTTCCGACGCATTTCTGCGTTAACTGTGAGACTTCAGTAGCGAAAGCAGAAGTGGGTTATAAGGAAGAAACAGGAAAGTTATGGTATATAAAATTATCCGTCGTGGGAAGAGAAAACGAGTATGTTACCATAGCTACAACACGACCAGAGTATATGGAGGCTTGTGTTGCCGTTCTTATTAATCCAAACGATGATAGATACTACGATCTTTCTGCAGCAGAAGTAAGACTTCCTATTGCTAACCGAGATGTTCGTATTTATATGAACGAAAATGTTGATATGAATTTTGGAACAGGAGTGGTTTATGTTTGTACTTACGGAGATGAAATGGACATCAAATGGAAATTAGAATATAACCTTAACGAAATTCAAATATTTACTGAAAATGGTCGTATGAACGAAAATTCCAAATACGAAGGACTTTCAATTATGGAAGCTCGAAAACAAATAGTAAAGGATCTTGAAGAGCTAGGATTAATAGAAAAAATTGATGACTATGAACACAGCATAATAATCCATTCAGAACGCTCGTCATGTCGAACTCCAATAGAATATCTACCAGTTTATCAGTGGTTTATCAATGTTAAGGACTTTACTCAAGAAATTATAGAATCTGCTGATTTAATGAACTGGTATCCTAAAAAACATAAACTCCGGTTATTGGATTGGGCAAATGGCTTAGATTGGAATTGGGTAATCTCCCGGCAACGCGTCTTCGGAACACCGATTCCTTTTTGGTATTGTGATGAATGCAACGAGATTTTTCCTCCAAAAAAAGAAGATTTACCAATAGATCCAATTAAAATCCCGCCACCATTTGAAAAATGCCCTAAATGTAGTAGCACTAATATCATTGGCGAAAAAGATGTTTGCGATTGCTGGATTGATTCTAGCATATCTCCCCTTGCCATGTCCAAATGGTTAGACGATGATGATTTCTTTAAAAAAGCTTATTTAGAAGCTAAAGTTCATCGACCTCAGGGTTACGAAATAATACGGACATGGTTGTTTTATACGCTATTTCGGTGCAAGATATTAACAGGAAAAGCCCCTTTTTACGAAACAATGATTAATGGTATGGTTTCAGGTCCAGATGGAAGGCATATGTCAAAAAGCCTTGGAAATTCTATTTCACCGGATGAAGTTATGCCCCAATTTGGAGCCGACGCAATTAGACAATGGGCAGCGATGGGATCACTAGGAGACGATTATCCTTTTGAATTTACTTGGATAAACATTCATACAAAACAGCCAATTTCAACCGAAAACATCGAAAAAGAAAGAAAAAATCTCCCAGAAGACAAATTTAACAAAAAATATCGCAGAAATTTCGAGCAACTAATTGGAGCATCGCGATTTATCACTAAGATGTGGAACGCATACAGATTTTTGTTCCTTAATTTAAGAAACATCGAGGTTCTAAACTTACAGATCAAAGATAGCGAATTATCTGAAATTGAAAGTTATTATTTTTTTGAATTTAATAAAGCTTTAAAAGAAGCTACAAAACATTTCGACGGATATAATTGGCACGAAGCTTTTATGGTATTACGAGTTTTTTTCTGGAACGAACTGTGTGATAACTACATAGAAGCAATAAAGCATAAATTCTATTCTGAAGATAAAAGTATCGCACAAAACGCATTAAAAAATGCATTGAATTTATTTTACAAAATTTTAACCACATTTGCCTTTACATTACCTTTCATTACAGAAGAAATCTACTCAATTCTCTATCAAAATTATAAAGAGTTGAAATCGATCCATTTAGAAGCATGGACGCGGCCGTACGATAATGTTTCTGAGGAGTTAGCGAATCGCGGAAAATTAGCAATTGAAATTATCAAAATTCTTAGAAATTGCAAATCTAAGCTTCAAATACCTTTAAATCAAGAAGTAGAAAGAATTATTATTTTTACTAATAAAAATGCGATAAACGAGATTGAAAATGTAAAAGCTGATATTATTAACACAATTAGAATAAAAAACTTTGAAATTATTGAAAGCAAAAAAGAAAAGGATATTAAAGAAAGTCCTGAACTTAAAGAAGATTACGAGGATTTAAATTTATCCTTATTCTTTTTTAAATAATTCTTTTACCTACAATCTTTTTAAAAATGACGAAGAAAAATTTAATTATTTTCGTCCCCGCTTATAACGAAGAAAAAAGCATTTTTAATTTGATTAAGGAAATACCCTCGTTCCCAAATATTAACCAGAAAGTCATTGTTATTAACGATGGCAGTACAGATAACACTTCAGCTACCGCTAAAAAAGCAGGTGCAATAGTAATATCAAATAAAAAGAACTTAGGTTTGGGTTATTCCTTTAAAATTGGATTAGTAGAAGCGTTAAAAGAAGACGCAGATATTGTGGTGGTGTTAGACGGCGACGGTCAATATAACCCTAAACACATAAATAAATTGATTTCTCCAATATTACGAGACGAAGCCGATTTAGTGCAAGGAAACCGATTTTTAACTGGCGATAGATACGAATCATCGTCAATAAGGATATTAGGAAACAAGTTTATTTCGATCTTTTTGTCAAAGATATTATTAAGACTAGCAGAAGTTTACGACATACAATCCTCTTTTAGGGCGTTTAATGGATCGTTAGCTACTGTTCTTGTGAAAGAAATTGTTGGTAAGTACAATTACGCTCAAGAAATGTTTATAATAGCAAGCCTACATGGGTACAAAATAAAACAAATTCCGGTCCAATGTTCGAAAAGAAGATATGGTCAATCAAGGTTAATCAGGAATCCTTTCATCCATTTAATTAAAATTCTCTGGGTTAGCTTCAGAACTTATTTGTTATTAAAATGTTGGAAAAAATAAATCATAAGCTATGAAAATTTAGTTCTATTCTAAAGGTATTTTCTTCTTTCAATAAAAAATAGTGATCCTTTTATAAATCCATTATAAATTCATCATGCTAAGTAATGTATATTATTATAAAAATTTCTAAAAATATTATTAAGGTGAAAAAAAATATGCCACATGCTGGAGACGCAGTTCCATAAGTTTATTTTAGCAAGAAAATATTTTTTCCTTTTTTTTTTGTTGGTTTAATATCTCAATTTTCGATTTTTCGAAGATTTATAAGTCTGAAGGCAAGGTTTGTTCAGTAATTAATCTACGAAAATGCTTCGGAGATGGTCGATTGCCAAATTTTTCAGTTATAAGCCGTTCTCCTTGGTAAACTAATATATAGTGGGCCCACAATTCATCCGATATAAATTTTAGTATTGCTCTAATTCCTTTATCAGGAATCACTTTAAAACTCTTAGCATATCTTATTAACTCATCCTCCGTCCATTTATGAACATACTTATGGTAAGCTAAATTACTTTGAAATTTCGCAAATCCGCATCTAATTTCGCTCTGTTCAGCTAAAGTCTCTAAATTATCTTCGATTTTAGGATTGGGGTGAAGCTCTTCTAATAAGATTTTTGCACTTTCAGTAGGATCAAATAAGACATTTTCAGCTGTTACTCCAATTCCTTCTGAAATAACTATCTCGGGACTATAAATTAATAGAATAGAGCTTTCAAAATAACCTTTAGAGCGATACAAAAGCTTCTCTCGTGCTGTCCGTTCCGTGTGGTGTCCGGGATATCCCTCATGGCAAGCACTAGATAATAAATGAGTCCAGTAATGATATGTACTAATATTGATCTCTATTCTGGAGGCATAATTTCCTCTATACCAACAATACTTTGGCCAGCTTTGATCTTCTACTTCTAAAATGTCAATCTCTTCGTTATCTGGAAGCAGATTAGGAAAAACTTCTTGCGTTCGTTTTTGTGCAATACGAATTGCTTTCATATACAGCTCTTTTAAACGACCTGATGGAATAGTCCTTTGTTTAGCATACCTAGCTATCCGGTCAGATAAAGTTCCTTTTCCCTTATACAATTTCTCTGCTTTTGATGATAAATTATAAAAAAAGTTATCGTCATAAAATATTGGTTTAAAATCAAATAATTTCTCAACTTGCTCTAAATATGGAATTTTCTCGCCATTTAATGTTCTTAAAGTGGTTTCAATAGCAGTAAGAGTTTTATCAAGGAAATTATGGCGCTTCTTTTCGAATCCTTGCTTTGGTAATTGAGCAATGAGATCTCTACAATCTTTTAGGAGTATTATAGGAGAAGATTTTGCATCCATATCCACCATTTTTTTTAATTTAGGGGGACCATAATAATGCTCAACATAGCCATCTATATGCTTGTTAGTCCTTAATCCTAAGCATAGATATTTTATGGCAAAATCATTTAACTCCATATTGAACAAGCCAGTTTTGCTTTTTTCTTTCTGTCTCTCTCTTTTTCTCTTGATTAGTAGTAAATAGTTAATTAGTATTTTCTCCAAGACCTAGTTGCGATACCATCATTCTTTTCAGCTCTTCTTTATTTTTAGGCAAACCAAACATATCTGCATACTTATCTGTTGTAGCCAATTCAGCTGACCTTCCTTTTTTTACTGCCGATATTAGATCGTTTTCTAAAAGGTATTTGACATGCTCGTAAGCCCCACTTCCTCTTAATTTAATAACAGTTGATTTTAAAATTGGTTGTTTCAACGCTATAATTGTTAGCGTTCTTAAGTAACGCTCAGCAATAGCGCCTCCTTTGGCGAATTTAGATACAGTTTCGGTAAGTTCAGGTCTAAGCTGCATCTGGTATTTCTCTCCAATTTGAGCGACAATTAACGCGCCAGAACGTTCTAAATAATCAAAAGCAACAACTCTTACTAATTCTTCAACTTCTTTTTTGGGAATTTCTAATTTAGTCGATAATTCTTCGACATCAAGGGGTCTACCTGCTGCGTAAAGGGCGCCTTCTATTAGATTTCTCCGTAGTTCTTTTAATTGTATTTCTAAATCTTCTTTCGTGATTTCTTGGGGTATTTGGGGTTCTTCTCGGTCATTTCCTATAATTTCTATTTCCAGTTCACTTAATCTTTCTTCTGAGTTTTCGGAACTTAATGTGTCTTCTTCAAATTCTTCTTTGGATTCTTTTTCAAGTTCTTCTTCGATATTCTCATCGGTATCAATAGTATCCTCTAATTCTTCCGGAATCTTTTCTACTTGAGATATTTTTTCTTCTTCTTTTTCACTTATATGTATTTCTTCCTTCTCTTCTTCTATTTCAGTTTCAATTTCAGGTTGTTTTTCTAGTTCTTTTTCACTATTTTCGTTCATAATTTATCGTCAAAATAATTTTGTCAAAATTATTTTTTTAAGTTAATTGAAAAATTTTTAAAATCTTCTTCTTGT
>JAUWZT010000086.1 GCA_030615145.1 Promethearchaeota archaeon
AAAATTTAAGTCAATTTCTTCGTAAGGATGAGCGCGTGAAATTAACCCTTCTTTTCCAAAATCGGGGATCCAATGATAAAATTCTTCGTCTGGGGCATGAGTGATGTTATTCTTTTTTTCATAGCGAACACAAAACTTTTCAGCTTTCCTAAGAAAGTTCATATGTTTTTGGTCTAAAACAGTCATTAAATTAGTATTCAAGAAAGCGTATCGATTCTTAAGGCTTAATTTCTCAAGAATCTCGTCACTAATGGCTTGGTCCATAAATTTGTTTTTTTTTTCGTTTTCCATAATTTTTACTACCACTTTTTGGTAATTTTATAATTTTGTGTTAAATATATTCTACTATGAAGAAGGTGATTTAACTTTTTAATTTCATGGGAAAGATTTTTAATAATTTTTAAAAACTACAGATTACCCTTTTTTAAAAAAAAATGGAAGAGTTTTAAAACTTCACTAAGGATTTGGTTCAATCTATTATTATTTTAATCTTTTTATCTAAAATTCCTAATTTACTAGCTTGGTTAAGGATTTTCTGAATTCTTTTTTCATAAGTTTTATCTAGTATAAGAACCATCGGTAACATTAGAAAACTGACTAAAAATGGTAATATTGACCATAGAACAAGACCCATTAATTGTCCAAAACCAAATGACGGAGAACTAAGAGCTTCATTAATTGCATCAGCAAAAAAGATATAAAGATTAATAAGTACTCCAATCCCTGCATACCCCTTTAAAAAATTCAAATAGAAATTACCAACACTTTTAACTTCTACCGTATCGTGAGATTCCATTACTTTTTCTTTATTTGTATACACAATACCTGACTCAACCAAAATATATGCTGGTGTAAATAGAACCACTGAAATAATAATAGTTATTACAAAAAGTGGTCCCGCCATTAGAACTTGTGCTAATAATGCATGTTCTGGATCTTCTAATGCTGTAGTTATCAGAATAATTTCTTGGAGATATTGATTGTTCCATAAAACCATAGTAAAATTCACAGCCATTAAAGCAGGAAAAAATAATTGTGAGAAAGTAAATTTGAAATTTTTTTTAGATCTTTCTTCTCCCATCCCAAATAGTACTTTTTTACGCATCAATTTAGTATGCCCCCAAAGAAGAAAAGAACTACAATAGCTACCTAGTACACTACCAATGATTGGTGCCAATACCCAAAAGATCATGATAAGCGCATCGTTAAGAAAGAAATTATCGAATGGCATGAATTTATATACTCTATTCATAGTTGTAGTAAACATTAAAATAAATTGCAAGCCTATTAGCAACGCAACTATTACGAAATATACAATAAGCCATTTCTTATATTTCCCAAAAGCCATATAACCACATTTGACTAGTTTTTTAAATCTTGAAAGTAAATTATATTCTACTTCACTTTTAAATATTTAAAGATTTCTAAATGAAAGCAAAAATTGCTATCCTATCTTCATAAATAATTAAATTCTTAATCTAGTAATGTGAAATGAGAGAGTATTATTTATGCAACGGTTCATTTAGAGAAAAATGGGTGGTAATTTTAATCTTCCTATGTCCAAAATTAAATATAAAATGATTGGAAAATTAACATTCGAATAAATAAAAAGCATATTCGATACTTTTACATTATTATTTTTTTTAATCTGTTAGAAAATTTCTTAGAAATTATTAACGCGGTTTCAAAAGGGCAGTTCTTCTTGAATTGAATAACGGTAATAAAATTTTCAAATCCAACTAAAGATAAAATCCCGTAATCTTCGAGAGAAATTAATTCGTGTATTCTAGAATTTCCAATAATAAATCGGCTTTCTAGTAGCCTTATAATTTCAGATAATACGTTAGAACTAAGGTAGGAGACTATTACTCTTCCTGTTTGAGTTAATAATGCAGAAGATATGACGAAAGACGAGAAAGTATGGAGTTCTTTAAAAACTTCAATTAATTCCTTTTGAATTTCTTCTGAAACTAGCTTTTTGCTTTCGATGATCTCATCAACATTTTTTTCAAAGTTTTGGTATTTTGAAACTTCGCCATCAAAATTCTCAGTAAGCAGCTGCAAATCAAACTCGTTTAGGAATTCGCTTTTAATTTCTCTCAATTGATTCCTTAATTCGACGAGGTTATCGGTTCTATCGCTAAATAAAGCGAACATTAATTCACTTGAGTCAGCTTTTTCAACCTCAAAAATAAATCTAAACGGTCCGACCTCTATTTCAGATAGCTCCTTAGTTTTCAGAGTTTGTTTAACAAAAGAAAAAATCGCACTTAAAAAGGTACTTGTTAGTTTAATGTTAAAAATATCTTCATAAGTTTTATAAAAGATTAGTTCCCCTGTAGATTTCATAATGAAGATATTTTTTATCATGTAAGTTCAAAAAATAAATTTATTTTACTAAATAATACAGATTTTATACTTTTTTAATAATAGTTTAAGTTTAAAAATTCTTGTATAGTTCGTTCTTATATCATTAACGCAATAGAATGACACATTTTTATCAAAAATTTAATTTGACGAAAATGTTAGTTTATCAATTTACCTAAATTGTTATATCCCAAGTTAAGGTTTTTATTTTTTATTTGAGAAATGAAAAAATTTAGAACCCATCAAATTTAGCCCATTCGTCGTCGTCTTCGAATTCTTCTTCTTCTTCACGATATTCTTCAGCTTTTTTTGCCTTAGTCCCTTCAGTTGATTCTTCTTCGTACTCGTCATAATCGTCGTCAAAACTTATGGCTTTATCTAAGTCCGTAGTTAATTCTCCCTCGCTAATTTTTATTTCAGGGATTGGTTCTTCTTCGCGTTTTTTCTTTCCAACAAGTTTAAGATAGTCTCCATGAATTTTAATTGTTATTGGTGTTTCTTCTTGTAGAAGGCGCACTACCACTTCCTCACTGCTTGATGTATCGTGTGGCATACGCATTACAATAGCTCTGGAGCCTTCAAATACGCCGCTTATAATTTCAACTGTATCGCCCGATTCTAAATATTCGGTAACACTCCTTGGGAGTAGTACGTGTTTTAACTCGACTAATTCAATATTTTGAACGATTCTTCCTTTAATATGAGGTATACCTTGTACTGCAATTTGGACCGCCCTCTTTTGGGGCGCTTCAAAGAACACATAGCCGGGTAATAAAGGAGATACGAGCATTGCCCTAATATCAGGAACACCATCTAAGATTTTAAATCTGTAGAAAATTTGTTTTAAAATATTGCTTTCTTGGTTAATTGTAGTCCTTACAGCAAAGAGAGTAGTAGAAGGTTCTTGATCTTCTTCTTTCTCGATAATAATTAAGTTATCTTCTAAATCTGTTCCTTCCTTTTCACTCTCTTTTACATTATCTTCTTGATCCACCATGCCTTTTCACTTTTTCCTTATTTGAATTATCCAAATTTAAGATGTTTAAATAACAATTTCTTAGAAAAGAAGTTTATGATCTAGAGGAAATTCTAAATTAAAAAATTTTGCTTTTTAAAGAGATTTTAAAAATAAGCGTAAAATTCTGCTTGATATGAACAATTAAAGATATTTTAAGCTTTTAAAAAGGAATATTATTTATGTCTAATATTTCTGGAATTCTTCTGTTTCGATCAAGCCAAGAAATTTCAGCATTAGTATATCGCCAAGTAATTTCACATTTACCCAACTTACCTTCTACTTTCGTTTCCCAATCCCATGGAGATATTACTACCAAATCACCTTTTCTTATCCATACCCTTTTTTTAATTTTACCACGAATTCTGCCTATTCTATGTTGACCGTCTTGACAAAATACGCCCATTCGTTCACTACCATATATATCAACAACTCTAGCAAACATTTCTCCAATTCGGGTATTTGGGAATTTTACGCGCGTAATTACCGGGGGTATATAAGGACCTCTACTCTTCCCCCTCTTCGCTTGTTTTTTTTTAGCCACAATTTTTTACCTTTTATTTTCAATTTATAAAATTAAAACTTATCTTCAGGTTTATATTCTCCTTTAATAAATACTATTTTTACACTTTTATCAGAATCATTACGAATATTATGCATTTCTTTTGGTTCAATTAAGAATACGCTTCCTTCTGGAGCGTCGTATTCTTTTTCGTCTATAATCATAATGCCATTACCGTCAACAAAATAGAAAGTTTCGTCAATAAAGTTATGTCCATGAGATTTTTCGGCCATAAATTCGCCTGGTTTGAGCAAAATTAAACCCCAATCAATGCTAGGCCCGCGCATTAAATATTTTACGCCAGAATCTCCTTCTCTATATTTAAAGTCGTTTTCGTTAACGCGTTTAATTTTTTATCACTAATTCTTTTATTTTAAATCAAATTATCAAAATTAAATTAAGTTAAAAATTTTATTATATTGGTAAATGATATGGTTTTAACTTTTAATTTTACAAGTATCCCGCATATAATTTTTGGTGCCAGAAAGTTAAATGAACTATATAACATAATACCAAAATTTGGAAAAAATGTTCTTTATGTAATCGGAGGAAAGTCGCTTAAGGAATCTGGTAAATGGGACGAGATTGTGGATGCGATGGAAAAGAAATCGATAAATATTTCGATAATTTCGGTTTATGGAGAACCTACACCAACGCTTATTGACGAAGCTGTAGCGAAGTATAAAAGTAAAAACATAGATTTAGTAGTAGGAATTGGTGGGGGAAGCGTTACCGACGCGGGTAAAGCGATTTCAGCAATGATTCCTAAAGAAGATTCAATTATGAACTACCTCGAGGGTGTTGGGAATAAAATACACGATGGAAAAAAAATACCATATATTGCGGTTCCTACAACATCGGGTACCGGTAGTGAGGCAACAAAAAATGCGGTTATTTCTGAGGTGGGCCCTGAAGGATTTAAGAAATCTCTTCGCCACGATAATTTAATCCCAAATTATGCCATTATCGACCCCGAACTTGTATTATCTAGTCCTTCTTCTGTGTCTGCTGCCTGTGGAATGGATGCCTTTACGCAATTACTAGAAGCATATGTTTCACCTCGAGCAAACCCTATCACTGACGCTTTAGCTTTTACGGGCATGAGATATGTAAAAGACGCAATAATACCTGCTTGTAGTACTCACGCTTTGGATATAGGCGTAAGATCTGCTATGGCATACGGCTCTTTGATGTCAGGGATTGCCCTTGCAAATGCAGGATTAGGCATAGTTCACGGATTAGCGTCATCTTTAGGAGGATTATTTGAAATCCCTCACGGTGTAGCGTGTGGAACGCTTCTTGCAGAAAGCACAAAGGTGAACATCACGCAATTGCAAAAGATTGGCGATGCTGGTAAAAAGGGATTATTAAAATATGCTATGGTTGGGGCTTTACTTGTTAGTAAGGAAGGGTATGAAAATGTTGATGTTTCTTACTATTGTTCAATATTAATTGAGACTCTAGAAAAATGGACAAATGATTTAAACATCGATCGTCTAGGAAAGTATGGTATTACAATCAAAGAAGTCGATAAAATTGTAGAAAAGGCAAAAATGAAAAACAATCTAGTGCAACTTAAACGAAAAGATATAATGGAGATAGTGCGAAATCGTATCTAAAAGAACAACACAATAAAAATTTGAAAAACTTCAGATTTTTCTAATAATTTCTTTTGCCAATAATTCGAACGCTAAATCTGTATTTTCTCCCGTTTTACTTGAAATTCGCAAGTAATCAAACATATCGTAATACTCCTTTGCTTCCAAAACATATGTATCGTTTATTGTTATCAGATCTGTCAAATCCGCTTTTGAGCCAAGTAATAGAATAGGCAAATCAAAATTTTCAGTTCGACAGAGTTTAACCCACTCATCAATACAATTTAAAGAAAAAGGCCTTGTTAGATCGAAAAGAAATAAAGCTCCTTTTGCACCCATTACGTAATTCTTGAGGAGGAACCTAAACCTATCCTGCCCGCCAAAATCCCAGATTTGCAACAAAATTTTATTACCGTCTAATTCAATCTCTTTTAGAAAAAATTCAACTCCTAGCGTCATTTTTGTGTCTGCTAAAAATTTTCCCTCTACATAACGATGAAGAAGCGTAGTCTTACCAACGCCCCCTTCTCCAGTTGTAATAATTTTTAGGACACTAGGTTTAGACATCTGATTACCACAATTATTATATGAGTTTCAAAATTTTAAGCATTTAACTTTAAATTCAATAAGACTTGTAAAAAACAACAAAAATAATTAATATTATTGAAATTTTAAAGAGTAATAAAGTTTTATAATTAAAGCAAAAGAGAACCCCCTCATAGGTTAAGGATGAGATATGCAATAAATAATTAATCTTCACCCATATATGGATCCACATATTTAAGCCATCTTTAATCGAAAGAAAGATATTTTTTCTGTCGTAAAAAAATCGTGCTGACTTCCATTTTATTTGCTTTTCTTCGCAATTCTGCGTCGTTAGTAGCTAAAAAAACTCTTTTGTTTATACTTTTTAACTCTAAACAAGACTTTAATAAAAAGTTATCTGTGTTTTCATCTTTTAATTTTATGTTTTGTTTATAATTAATATTATATTTTTCGTTATTTTTTTCTAGATATAAAAGTCCAGCCTTAAAATTCATGTGAAATTTTCTAGCTTCTGGTTCTCGAATCTTTTTAGCTTCTAGTTCGTCGAGAATTTGCTTATAAACGATAAAAATAGTTTTTCCTTCTAAACTCGCGTCTATTTCGTATAGATAATCTATTTTAAATTGAAATGGGAGTAAAATAAAGTTGGCATCTATTACGATTAAATTTTCTAACATTATTTAACATATAGGTTAAGAATTTAATAATTTTGGCGTTCTAATATTTTTTTCGTTAATATATCAAAAGCATTATTTACATTATCTCCAGATTTGCTCGAAATCTTTAAATAATCAAATAAATCAAATGCTTCTTTAAATTCCAAAGCGTAATCATCATTAACCATAATGTCATCAACCAAATCAGTTTTAGTCCCTAAAAAGAGAATTGGTAAATTGGGATCGTTCTTTCTACAGATTTCAACCCATTGTTCTAATTTTTCTAAGGTAATTGGGCGGGTTAGGTCAAAAAGTAATAACGCGCCTTTAGCTCCTAAAACATAGCTTTCTAATAGAAATCTAAACCGTTGCTGACCTCCAAAATCCCACAATTGCAGTGTACAGTGATGACTATTGATTTCTACCTCTTTAAGGAAAAATTCGACACCGATAGTCATACGAGTATCGGCACTGAATTTTCCATCTACAAATCTATGAAGAAGCGTGGTTTTTCCTACACCACCCTCGCCAGCAAGGAGAATCTTTAAGATAAACTTTTTAGTCATAATACAATCGCATAATCGGATAATCTAATAAAAGTTTGAAATAGAAGCTTAAAAGAACACCTTAATTTGTAATCAAATTTTAAGTATTTAACTTAATATAGATATTATACAAAAATTTTATTATATAATTCTTTTTAATTACAAAATAAATCCGAAACACCATTGAACAATTAATATTTATTTTAAAATTTCCTATAATTAATTGCACTTTTCTAAAATTAATTATTAGATTATAACCAATAGTGGTGAAAATGAAAAAAATAATACCAACAGAGGAAAAGTTAACTAAACTACGAGTTAAATCATGGGGCATTTGGGAAAAAGAGAAGAGTATTTTTGATTGGTCTTACGATAGTACGGAAACTTGTTACATATTAGAAGGAGAAATCGAAGTAACGGATAATACAACTGGGGAAAAACTAGAATTTAAAAAAGGAGATTTAGTACAATTTCCTAAAGGGTTAAAATGCGTTTGGAACGTTAAGAAACCCGTAAAGAAGTATTATAATTTTGGAGATTTAGATATTTAGTTTGAATTAACTCATTTTTTTTTCTATCCTATTTTTTAATTATTTTTTCGATATTTGACAAAATTATTATATAATTAACTAACGAATTATTAATCGAGGTCAATACTTGTAAAATTTTATTGTAATAAATTAGATTTAAATAAAAATAAAAGTTTCTAACAAGGGGCAAATTTAATGGAGGAATTAGAAAGTAAATATAGACAATTATTCGAACATTCACCTGAATCAATTGTGCTATTAAAATTAAACGGGACAATATTCGATGTTAATCATGCAACAGAAGTGCAATTTGGTTATAAAAAAGACGATTTACTAAACATTAATTATTTAACGTTAGCAGCGTACCCTTCAAACCTTATTCCATTATTTAAATCAAGATTTTCTCGTTTATTAGAGGGAGAACCTATTAAACCCATTGAATTTGAAATATTCAAAAAAGACGGAAGTAAAGCATGGATAAGTACTCAAATCTCGTTGATAAAAGCCGGTGAAGAGCAATTTATCCAAGCGTTTTTAATCGATATCACAGAAAGTAAAAATTTCGAACAAAAAATTAAGCGAAAACTTGAAAATGAAAAATTCATCTCTACCATTTCGTCAAAACTTATTGGTAATATTGATATTGATAAGGCAATTAGCGAATCGCTTCTTGATATGGGAATTCTAATTGGTGCTACACGGGCATATATTTTACTGTTTAACGAAAAAGATTCTCTTGAATTTTATATCCAAGAATGGTGCGCTAAGGGAATAGAACCCCAAATGATTAATTTAACAACTATAGATTATAAAAAGTTTCCTTGGAGTTCAAAGCAAAGTAGAGAACAAAATTTTATTTATATTAAAGATGTATTAAAATTACCAGAAGAAGCAAGCGCAATAAAAAGAGAATTAGAAAAATTGAAGATTAATTCCTTGCTTGTTTTTCCAATTATAATTAAAAATGAATTATATGGGCTCATGGGATTTGATAATATTGAACGGGTAAGTAAATGGGAAGAAGAAGATTTTTATTTACTCAAAACTACATCTGAAATTATTAGTAACGCTTTAGAACGCAAATGGTCCGAGGAAACATTGAAAGGAAGCCACCAATTACTAGCAGGGATCATTTCTTCTTTAACAGATACGATTTATCTTGTAGATAATGATTTAAATATTATTTGGGTTAATAATGTAGCAAAACAAACATTTGGAATGCAATTAACTGGTAAAAAATGTTACAATGTTTTAATACACCGCGGTAAACCGTGTAAAGAGTGTATGGCCCTAAAAACCTTTTTAGATGGAAAAATACACGAGAAAGAAAAAGAATATGTTGACATAATTGGGAACAAAATGGTCTGTTGGACTACTTCAAGTGCAGCTGGATTAAACCTCGAAGGAGAAACAGAATTGGCAATTGTGATAATACGCGACATTACGGCACGCACATTAACAGAGGATTCATTAATACAATCTGAAATTAGTCTGAAATTATTAAACGAAACCCTAGTCCAAAAAGTTGAGGAAAAAATTAGAGAATTAAAGGAATCAGAAAAAAAATATAAAAGAATGTTAAACGATTTAGATGTAGGATTTTATAAAGGAGAGTTCAAGGGTAAGTTATTAATACACAATACGGCGTTTAATAAGATATTAGGTTTGAGTGAATCCATATCGCTGGTTGGCTCCAAATCTTCCCAATTTTTTGTAAACGCGAATGATCAAAAAGATTACTATAAGCATTTATTAGGAGAGGGTTATGTTAAAAATTTTATATCCCAAATTAAAACTCCTGATGGAAAGATAATAGATATCCTATTAAATTCTCATTTGATAAGGGATAATAAAGGCAATCCAAAAGAAGTCGAAGGTACGATTACTAAATTGGCAAAAAATATTAAAAAGTAATCTAATAGAAAGAAAATAACTAAAAAAGTCTATTTAACTCACGAAAACCTCTGTTTATCTCGATATTCTTTAACGGAAACTTCTCGTGCCTCTAACCTACTATTTTCTACTAAAGTTTCTTCGATAGCTTTAATTTCATCTCTAGTCTTAATACCGCTTTTTTTAAGTTTCTCAAGAATTTCTTTTTCTCCTAATCCCTTAGTATAATACACCCTAAATTTTTCAATGGTCTCCTCGTTGTAGAAAATATAGTGTCTATTCGTAAAAATAATCAACCAATTCTTCTTGTTTTGCTTTTTCGATAAATTGTGCATCTTTTCTTGGATTTGGGGTAAAGAACGTTTAAGCTTTCTAGCAACCATTTTATCTTCGATTGAGCTATAATTTGGTAAAAGTTTTTTGAGCTTTTTATTAAAAAATAGGGTTGGAATGTAAGAAAGGGCAAATAATACTATAGTAATAATAGTCATTATTATTGCTGCTAGTTGATAAAATATGAAAACGATAAGAATTGCAATAATAAGAAATATAAACCATTTTCTTCCAATTGTCTTTAGTGTTTTTACGAATTTGCTAGGCATACAAATCTTCAAATTACGGTTAATCTGCTCTAATTATATAATTTATGGTTTAAAAAATCTGTATAACCATATAAATTACCGCATTCTGGGTTCCCGAACCATCTGTTCGGCAGATTGTTTTTCGGATGTGACCAGGTTTTATCCTGTAATACCATGACCGTAGCCGAAGCTACAGTTTGCAAGTTCCCATAGACTTTCTACTACAGTACTATTTGCAACGCAAAACAGTTTAACTTCCAGGCGGAAAAAATATATTTTTATATTTATATGGTAAAAGATACCATGAACAACCATCTCATAAGGTTGGCTATTGTAAAATGCTTTACTTATATGGTTGCAAGTAATTAGAATAAATAAGAATAGTAATTAAACTTTTTCATAGTGAATCGTTAAATTTAAAAGGAATAGCAAATGGCGCTTGAATTTCATTCTAATTTTCTAAGGTCGTTTTTATACCTTCTAAATCCAACTAAAATAATTGTTGACGATACTCCTGCCAAACCTACAATCATAATTGATGCAATAACTAGAGCGAAGTCCGTAAATGGCTTAGGTATTGCAAAATTGAAATTATCCTCGTAATAAACTGCAGTTTTATTTGTAAAGTCTCTCGCAATTACGAGGTATGAATATTTTCCAGGCTCCATTTTGTTTAAGGTGATATTAAACTCCCGTTTATTTTCATTGAAATGGTTAGATAATCTATGAGTCGAAAAATCCGTGAAATCATTCTTTGATATTAGTAAAAATACACTTTCAATTCCAGAATGATTATCACTAGCGTTAATAGAAAACAGAAGATTATCAGATACTGTGGGGTTTATTGGAGCATAATTTACATCAGATACAATAGGATTGTCTGTATCTAGAAGAGTAGTAAAGTTATGATAAGAAGGAATTATATTATGGCCTGTAATAATAATACTATAATTCTCGTTTGCTCCAACTGGTAATCTATAATCTACAGTCCCATTTATATCAGCATAAACAGTTCGATATTTTCCATCTGTAGTTCTTAAGTTAATTCTTGCTCTTGGAACAATACTACCAAGATTATCTCTAACTAATAATGAAACGAGCTGACCTTCGTAAAAATTTTCGGTAAAATTATTTGGAACGCTTCTAGGTATATCTGTGTATATATCCAGTTCGGGGTCGCCTAGCAAATTGTATGTTAGAATATTTTTACGTTGCCACTCATGCACCATCGAAGCCTCACCTCTTTTGAAGTAATCGCTATTCATATAGGTAACCTTAGAATCGAATAACGCTCTTCCTTGTTGGAACTTTTTTTCACCGAAAAACTCTTTCCAAAACAATTTCGCGTTGCCACGATTTAATTTTTCAAGATTTTCATCATAATCAAAATACCAACTTACTCTTATACTTCCAATATAGCCCACTGCTCCACCTAAAGGTCGTTTTATTAAGCGCTCTCCTATGCTATTATCGCCTCGATCGTAAGAAGAAGTTGTACAAGCATCCGCATATAATAACGATGGCATGTTAATATTACTACTCAATAGTGCTTTCGCATTAGTATAAAAAGGAGAATTACTCGCATCTGTAAACTTAGTTGGATCAGCATGCCCAGCAAAAATTATTGTAGAATATCCCGAATTTAATTCGCTTTCGAAATTCACTAGATTTAGAGCGCCTAATTGGTTTGGTAAGGGTGGAATTGCGGGTGTGAAGTTATATGTTGTTTTAGTTAAGTGAGTAAAATTCATTTCTGATGCCGTATAGTTCTGCCAAATATATTCTGTTAAGCGAGCCTCGTCTTCAGGAGGTGTAAATGACGAAACACCCCCTGCTAATAGCATTTTATTCATCCAATCTCCCATAAAAGGATCTGTTTCATATTTTAAAGTTTTGTTGATCATATCAGAGAGCTCAACAATATTATCAGCCGGTAGACGACCAACATAGACTTCTGGTATCCACGATATCTCATCAATATTTCCCGTGTATTCTGAAGATTCGCCCCATCTACTATTGTTATTATCGTCCCACGATCCTGTTAAATCTGCATAATAAAAATCAGTTGGCTTATAATAATCGTCCCAATTCGAATATTCAGATTGACCACTTACTAGCGTTACATCTGGGTTATATACCTGTCTTATAGGAATTAGATTATCTTCAGCATCGCCGGCGAGAAGAACCCATTGAATGTTTTCCTTTTCGTAGTACTCTTTTATCATATTTCGAATTTGCTCTGCTTTATCCCTCCCTTCATAATCCGAATAGTTGGATAATATGATGGTTTTAACCCCTTTCTCGTTTTTCCATTCCATTAAAGGGGTAACAGCATCCAAAAAACTCGTGTCATTTATAATTATAAGCATCTCTATTTTATGATCGTACCAAATGGCGTTTAATGTTTCATAGTCAATTTCTGGCAATTGAGACAAATCAATTTCGGGGAC
>JAUWZT010000031.1 GCA_030615145.1 Promethearchaeota archaeon
ACCTCTAAAGATTTTAATTCGTTAATATATCCCTTTTTATCCAAGTTGTCAAGTTTATATTGAAGGAAATCCATAGCTTGCCTGCGTAAAAGAATGGCGTCGTAAATAATCTGTTTATGATCTTTCGAATAAGCAGCAAGAAATATCCCGTAAATAGTGATTCCTGCTATTACGAACGCTAAAATTTCCGCTATCAAGCTAAAAACCCAAATTAAAATAACACCACCATAAAGAATTGGAAAATAAGCAAAAATTACGATGAATAAGCTAATTATTAAAGCGAATTTTAGTAATGTATTTCTTTTTTTTTCAGTGATATCCCATAGGACTGTGTGTGTTGCTTCGGCATCAATAGAACGATTAAACGCCACTTTTATTTTCCCAACAGCAATTTCTTTTAGATCTTCCAACTCGGTTGACTTATTTTCTACCATTATTATTACATCGTTTTACTCTTGTAGGATTTAAAATGATTAGAACTAATAAAGATTTGTCTAATTATTCATAATTGTCTCTAATCGTTTGAATATAGAACTATAGAGATTTATTATTACAATTTATAGATAATATGCATTATATTTAAAAATATAAAAATGAGATAAAATATTATTAAGCTCCCAAAATTATTGGTTCATATTTCATTTTAAAATTCTTGCCACGCTCTGCATAGAAAAATTCAAATTTTTGAGGATTAAACTGATTTTTTAAGAATTGTACGACTTTAACTCCTTTAGAAAACTCATCACAAATAAAAAGATCAATACTAATATATCCATGTTCTGGCCAGGTATGAATTGCTGCATGACTAGACTTCAATATGGCAATAGCACTATATCCAAAAGGTTGGTAATTATGGTTATATACGTCATGAATTGTTAAATCAGCTAATAATAGCGAGTTTAGAAAAATTTTTTGAATTTTATTATTTTCAAAAAATAATTGCTGTTTAATGAAGTGCATTTCTCCTACAAAGTGGTATCCATTGGGTTGATATGGAAGAGATTTGCTGTTTTTTACTTCAGAAGTATAGATTGGACCTGATTTTAAGCTTAAATTATTCTCAGCATAGATACTTTTTGTTAAATGCAAGTAGTAAAGATGGCTGAAATTCCCTAAAATACTTGCACCTCTGTAATGATTAAAGTTTGGGATCATATCTTTAATTATAAACCCTTGATCCAATATAGACAACTGAGCTCTTTGCATTTCTTCTGGTGGTTTATTTCCAAAGCATAGAAGACATCTTTTTCCAATAACAGAATGAATTTTACCATCAATCTTTATGCTAGTTTTTAAAGCTTGTTTAGCTCTTTTTAAAAATAAACGCAATCCTTGATTAGTATAGGGAGGATCAATCACAGCGATATCATATTTATTTAGAATATTTTTAGGGCATGGGTCTCTTAAATCATGATTAATAATGTTGAAGTTTTTTAAAGAGAACTCTTCTACGGCTTCGGAAAGAAAATTTAAAATTCGCTTATCAATATCTATTACAGTTATCTTTTTTGCTAATCTAGTTAAACCAACCGCTATTGATGTAGCATCATCATCACCAAGAAATATTATTTTTCTTCCTTCTATATCTCCTTCTTTAAGCAAGTACATTGTTCTTTTTATCACTGTAGAGATTTCAGCATGAGTTTGATCAAAATTATAACAAGGTTTTGGACGTTGCTTAAGAAATTCTTCACAGAGACTTAAAGAAGAAATTTCTTCAGGTATATTATTGAAGGTAATATTGATATTATTAGGTTGAGGATCATAATCAAAATATAGATTTAATCTTTGTTTTACCCAATTTTTTCCTCTTTGACCAAGATTGGTTCGCTTCTCAATAATTCCTGATTTTACTAATTCCGATCTAACAGCTGCAATCGCAGGAATCGCAATTCCAGTTTTTTGAGCTAATTTTTTATTTTTAAGTGAATTAAATCGATACATAAATAATAAAATCGATCGGACACCTTCGATACCTTCAGCTAATTGTGCTCTCTCAGCGACCAATGTGAGTATTTCTTCTGTATTTATTGCCATTATTTAATTATTCCTATAAATATAATTATAAAACTATTTATGATCCTTTAAAGATTTATAATCAATATATAGGTGAAGTATATTTAAGTTTTACCAATAGAGAATGATTCTCCTTAACCTAAATTGAACTAAGCTAGCGTAAATCAACCGTTTCATATAGTTTGCTCACATTCTTAACCATTATTATTAAATTATCCCCAATCATAAAAGTACCTCCAGTGTATATCATTATTGAATTAATTTTATTATAACATTAATTGAGACGAGTCTAATATGGATTATTTTGTATTAAATGAGCTTTTTATCTCCATTTCTATGGAGACCAATTCCATATTTCTTAATTTCAAGTACCTGTGTCTCATTATCATGTAATGAGAAATAATGTTACTAATCTTTTAAACATAATCTTAAAAAATTCATAAAATTAAGTGTGATTTGATAATATTACAGTATGAATTCTGTTAATATCGATGGACCATACTAGGGATCAAATTTTAGCGTTATGTCAGTAGATTTTCGGTATTAATTTGTATTTTACTCGAGTTCGATATTCAATATAGCCGTCCATTCCCTTAATGAGCATTTCCTCCTCGAATTTTATTCGGATTATTAAGCTTAATACCCCTACTGCAGCGGGAATTAATGATATCCACGATCCTAATGCAATGGGCATACCAAGTATCATTAAAACTGCTCCCGAGTAGAGTGGATGGCGAACGTGACTGTATAACCCTGTATCGATGAGTTTTTGGTCTTTGCTTATATCAAGTAGTTTTGAGGCATACGCATTTTGTACCATTGCGACATCCATGATTATTAGCCCAATATTCGTAACTACAAGACCTATAATCTCCACCGTGAAAGGAATTGTAGACCATTGATTGCGGTAATCGAATACTGGTAATAATATTGCACCTATAAATCCGATAGCAAGAATCGGCAATATAAATTTATCTGATCCTGCGGAACTTTTTGTTTTCTCTGTGACACCGACCTTTTTCACCTTCATCCGGTTCCGAAGAACTCGCGGATTCTTCTTGTTTATGAGATAAAAACTGATTGTCATGTTAATAACAAATGATATAGTGAATAACCAAGCTTCAATCCATGACCAATCTTGAGCGAGGGGGAAAAGTATGATTATAAATATGACAGAAATGTATACTGGGATGAGCGCTATTGTCCAAAGAGGAAGTGGTTTATCACTCTTATCAATTTCATTTAATGGTGTTTCATTTGACATAGTTTTAATGTATGAATACCATTATTAAATATTATTTCTTTAGAGTACAAAATCTCTTTTTTTTCTAAATCTAGTTAAGTTGAAAATTTAGGTTGAAAATTTAAGATTTAAAAAGAAATCATCATTTTTATGAAAAATTAGGCTATGTCAAAGTTGATGAAATGAAAGAATCTGATGATTTTATACTTTATTTCTATGAGAAGAACATAGGAATGATCATCGATGATATCCTTCTCCTTCTTTTTCTGTTGTTGTATCAACATATAAACATTCTCTCTTTGTTGGAATTGGATTTAGAGAATCAGCTATCCAGAAATGCATTCTCTCCTGGTGAAAAATTGAAAATTCAAAATTAGCTGCAGATACTGTATGTCCTTCTTTATCCATTACTAAGATTGTTAAAAAGCCTGCATCCTCTCCCAGATCTTTTATTGTTTCAATTGCTAATATTGCAGCTTCCTCAGCTGTTTTTCCTTTAGACATTTCATAAACAGCTATTCGTGCAAGAGATAATCTAATAGCTATTTCCCCAACTCCTATACAAGCAGCTGCTCCATAACGATTATCAGCATAATTTCCTGCTCCTATAATAGGAGAATCTCCAGTTCTTCCAGGAAGTTTGAAAGAAAGACCGCTTGTTGAAACTCCACAACATATATCTCCATTCATATCTTTAGCAATGATATTAACAGTTCCATGATTCTCTTTAGCATATTTGGTATACCATTCCATCATCTTTTTCTCTTGAACCAATCTTTGAAAGATTTTAAAGTAACATTCCTTTTTTTTCATAGTTTCTTCTGCATCATAAGGTTTATTGACTAAACTTTTTCCAGAGAGAAAATCCTGGTGAATATCACTTGCGTTTTCTGATAATAATTCTGTTTCTTCAAAACATAGAACACTAGCAAATTGGTCTGCCCCCTCTCCAACTAGAAGTGCATGAGGAGTTTGTTCCATAACTTGTCTTGCAATGGAAATAGGATTTTTATATTTTTTAAGTCCAGCTACAGCTCCGGTTTTCAGAGTCTTTCCATCCATAATAGATGCATCTAGCTCAACTTCTCCTAAAAGATTAGGTAATCCTCCTGAACCTACAGACCAATCATTAGGATTATCCTCAACAATTTTTATTGTCTCCTCAACAGCATCAAGAGCTGATTTACCTTGTAAAAGAAGTTCCATACCTTTAGGTATCGCATTAACAGAATTAATTGTTCCAGCTATGATAACATTGTGCAATTTCTATATATCCTTTTTTTTGAATAGAAAAATATTAGATACTTTTAAACTATTTTCATTTTTAGATGAAAACAAGAAAGAACAGAGCAAAAATTTGGTCAAAATGACGATTATATTCATATTGTTATAGAAAGCCGAAAGGGAATATCAAGTTATCCACTTTTCTTAATGTTTGGGATTTAAATACTATTTAATAATAAATTTTGCATAAAAACATATATTGTCATTTATCATTTTTTGCAAACATTTATATATGCAGTTTTCATATTTTGCATATATATAAAACCTTAAAAAAATTGATATGTCAGATTCTGGAAACTATAATTTAAAACACAAACCATTTGTCATTCTTGGATTATTAGCAGAAAGCCCTCAGGGAGATCATCCGTATAACATTAACAAAAAAATTGAGGTTCGGGGGATGAAAAATTGGACCAATATTGGTTTGAGCCTATCATTATCCACAATATATAGAATCTTGGATCGTTTAGAAACTGATGGCTTAATTGAGAGTTATGCTGAAGAAGTAGATAATAGAGAAAGAAAAGTTTATTCGATGAGAAAATTAGGATGGAATATTTTATATAATAAGGTTTATACTGTTCTCAACGAATATTATGGAAAAAATGATGAGGATTTCTATGTAGCTTTTTCGATGTTCCCTTATCTCAAAAAGGAAGACAGAATAGAAGTGTTTTCTAATTCACTTAGTAAAATTAAAAATCATAAAGAGGGTTTACTAGAGATGTTAAAGAAGAACGAAAAATATCCAATGAATATTGTAGGCTTATTCAAACATCCCCTCATGATACTCCAGACAGACCAAGAGTTCCTAGAATGGGTTTTAGATAAAATAGAAAAAGGAGAGGATGAATTTGGTCCAGATGCATATAGTAAATAATTTCAATCATATGGTTGGTTATCATTGTGAATCTTCATCAATGAGAGATCTCTTTGAATTTTATGGCTTTCCAATGTCTGAAGCGATGGCATTTGGCTTAGACGCTACAATGGGATTTGGATTTTTCGATACAACTAATAGTATTTCATTTATACCAGAATCAGACATACCTTTTTTTCTTGGAGGAAAGCAAGGATCAATCGAACCAAATTCTTTAGCTTGCCGATTACTGGGAATTACTTTAAAAAAACAATCATTTACTAGAGCAGATAAGGCGTGGGAGGAATCAAAAATATTACTCAACCAAAATATCCCATTAATTCTTAGAGCTGATTTAGGATATTTACCATATTTTGAAAAGGAGGGAGAAATCCACTTCGGTGGACATGCAATTACTTTAGCGGGTTATGATGAGGAGAGGGGCATGGCATTTGTAGGTGATTCGGAATTTGAAGGCTTCCAAGAAATCCCGATAGAAAAATTAAAACAAGCAAGAAGTTCTAAGCACGGTCCGAAATTTATGCATCCAAGCAATGCCCAATTTTCCATGGTAAGAAGACCTGACGGAAAACATCCACCTTTAGCAGCAGGAGTAAAAGTTGCCATTCAAAAAGTGGTAGATAATATGTTGCGTCCATCTGTAAACAATAATGGTGTCCAGGGTTTGAAACTATTCGCAACTTCTATTCCTCAGTGGAACAAAAAATTGCAGGGGATAGCAAAGGATCCTCAGGGGAAATCGATTTCACGTGCGAGATTGATGTTTGAATTATTACATGGTTATATTGAAACCTGGGGCACTGGAGGGTCAAGCTTTCGTAATCTTTATAGACAATTCTTAGAAGAATTACTAAATCACCCTGAAATAACAGAGGGGCCTAAAGCATGGAATAGTGAAGATTTCAGAATTATAAAAGAGTGTATTCCTATCATTAGTAAGTCTGCACATAATTGGACTATGATTGCGGACACTTTAAAAGATGCCGCTGAAGAATACAAAGATGATTGCTTAGATCATATCAATTTAGACGAATTGCAGAGTATTGCCTTAGTTATCCTTAACCAAGAAGAAATTTTGTTTAATAAATTAAATAAACTAAAAATCTAAACCATTTTTAATTAAAAGTGAAAAAAAATGAATGATTGGAAATCCTTGTTAAATGAGGACCCTATAGATTGGCTTTTAGAAGAAAATAATCCCTCAGTTCGATTTTTTGCTTTAACTGAAATTCTAAATAAACCTGAAGATAATGCAGAGGTAATTTTGGCAAAAAAAGAGATCATGAAATCTGGACTTGTCCCAAAAATTCTTAGCAAACAAATAAATGGTGAATATTGGTTAAACCGTAATAACTTTTACATTAAAGCAAAATATAAAGGAACTGTGTGGAGTTTCATACTCTTAGCAGAACTCAATGCGGATGCAAATGATGAGCGAATCAAAAAGACCTGTGAATTTATTCTTAACAATTCGCAACATCGAGCAAGTGGCGGGTTTTCTGCTCGTAGTAGCGATGATAATGGAGGTATTCCTGAACTAGTAATCCCATGTTTAACAGGTAATATGATATGGGCTCTTATAAAGTTTGGATATTTGGAGGATTCAAGGGTTCAAAATGGAATTGAATGTATTTTGAAATATCAACGATATGATGATGGAATAGACAAGTCTCCAAGTGGTTGGCCTTACGAGAAAAAGGAAAAATGTTGGGGAAAACACACATGTCATATGGGAGTTGTAAAAAATTTGAAAGCACTTTCAGAAATTCCTCCTAATAATAGATCAAAAAAAGTTAAAGAGATAATTAATAGAGCGGTAGATTATCTGCTCAATCACCGCATATACAAAAAAAGTCACGATCAGAATGTTATAGCTAAGCAAGAGTGGACTCAATTTGGTTTTCCATTAATGTGGAAAATTGATGCCTTGGAAGTTTTAGATATTTTAACAAGGTTAGGATATAAAGACGATCGTATGAGGGACGCTTTCGATTTAGTTATATCTAAACAAGATAAGAATGGTCGATGGAAGTTAGAAAAATCATTTAATGGGCAGATGCAAGTAAGAGTCGAGCAGATAGGTAAAGAAAGCAAGTGGATCACATTGAACGCTTTAAAAGTGTTAAAAGGATATTATAATTTAATAAATTAAATAAACAAAAAATTTGAGGAGAAATAAGAAATGTATGAAAAAAATTTAGCAGCTCCATGTGGAATTTATTGTGGTGCTTGCCGGCAATATCTTCTTTGGAAAAAGGATTTATTGGAAGAGAGGGGCTATAAAGTGGGCTGTAAGGGTTGTCGTATTAGGAATAAAAATTGTGCGTTTATAAGAAGAGATTGTTCTCAATTGAGGAAAAGGGAAATTGAATTTTGTTTTGAATGTGAAGTTTTTCCTTGCGAAAAGTTAAAAAAAATTGATAATAATTATAAAGAGAAATATTTTGTGAATATGATTAATAATCTAAAGAGAATTAAAGAAATTGGGGCTAAAAAATGGTTAAAAGAGCAAGAAGAACTCTATACATGCCCTATTTGTAAGGGTGAAATTTGCGTTCACGATGCGGAATGCTATGATTGTGGGAATAAAATTAATCCGAATATAAAATAAAATAGGTATTGAGTGAAATTGGATAAAATAAAAGTAGTAGGAGCAAGACTTCATAATTTAAAGGATTTAAATGTAGAAATTCCAAAAAAAAAATTGATTCTAATCACCGGAGTTTCCAGTTCTGGGAAATCAAGCTTAGCGTTTGACATTATTTTTGATGAGGGAATGAATCGTTATTTACAAGCTATTGGCTTTCCACCAAAAGTCGAAGATGAAAAGCCTTTCGATTTATTAGAAGGTCTTAGTCCCACAATCGCAGTAGAACAAAGAACTACGAGGGTATTAAATCCACGATCAACAGTAGGGACAAAAACCAGAATATATAATTTCTTGAGAATGTTATATGCGACAGAAGGAGTTTTGTTATGTCCTATATGTAAGATTCCCGTAGATGAAAATTTAGAATGCGAATCATGTGGAATGATAACTGAACGCCTTCAAGTAAAGCATTTTAGCTTCAATGAACCCAGTGGGTTCTGCTTAGAATGCAAAGGGCGTGGCTACACAATGCACTTCACTGAAGAAAAGATCGTCCAAGATAATAATAGAAATTTGGTTGAAGTAACTAAGGCGGGATCTGCTTGTTTTGCCGATCAAACAAGGTGGGTCGAACAATTAGGAGATTTTTACGATTTTGATATTTCTACACCATATAAAAACCTGACAGAAAAAATTAAGCATTTATTTCTTTATGGAAGTGGCGGTAAAAAATTACCATTTAGAATGGAATCCAAAAATTTCTCAGGAGTTATGAAACAAAGAACATATGAAGGGATTATCCCTCATTTAGAAAGAGCCATGTCGACCAGCGTGAGTGCTTACCGGAGAAATAAGATTACAAAAAATTACATGACTATGAAAAAATGCGAAGCTTGCGAGGGTTATAAAATTAATAAGCAGGCCAGAGAAATCAAGATTGAAGGCAAACATATCGGAGAACTCGCTGTTTTAGTAATTAACGAGTTGAGGGATTTTCTAAAAAATTTGAGTGATACCGATATCAAAACATCTCAAGGTAAAGTAATGTTGTCATTAGTTTTGAGTAAACTTAATGATATGGTTAATGTCGGGCTTTCATATATTCATCTCAATAGAGGGATGCCTACTTTAAGTGGGGGAGAACTCCAGAGAATTTCACTCATGACTCACTTAGATGCTGGGTTAGATTCTCTCATATATATTTTAGACGAGCCAAGTATGAGTTTGCACGAATGTGAAAAAGAATCTTTGATAAAAATATTAAAAAAGTTAAAGGATTTAGGAAATACAGTAATTATTGTTGAACACGACAAAACTTTTATTGAAATTGCTGATGAAATCATCGATATAGGGCCTGGAGCTGGTGTAAATGGGGGAGAAATAGTTTTTCATGGTAATATTGAAGATATTAAAAAAATAGAAAAATCTTATACGGGTCAATTTTTAGCTGGAAAAATTAAATTACCAGTAAGAACTGGAGAGGATCGCCGAATTATTTCGAAATTAACAAAGTATCTTACAATTAAAAATGTTTCCACTAATAATTTGAAAAATATTACAGTAAAAATCCCTCTTGAACTGATGGTTGGCATTGCGGGTGTATCAGGATCGGGTAAAAGTTCATTAATCCAAGAGTCGCTTGTCCCATTATTAAAACCATACTTTAAGCGAGGAATAAACGCAATAGAAAAGATGGATGATGCAAATGAAGATATTTCTGAGGAAAATGGAGATTTATTATTAGAGTATTCAGGCAAAGTAGAAGGATACAATAATATTGATGAATTAATTGTAGTTAACCAAAAACCAATTGGAAGAAGTAGAAGATCGACACCAATTTCTTATATTAGGATATGGGACAAAGTTCGCAACCTATTTGCTAAGTTACCAGAAGCAAAGAAAAGAAAATATACTGCTGGTCATTTTTCTTTTAATTCTGAAAAAGGAAGATGTCCCGTTTGCAAAGGAGATGGAGTAATTGACATACAAATTTCATTTTTAACGGAATTTACGCTACCTTGCAAAGAATGTAAAGGTACTCGATATATTCCTGAAATTTTAGAAATTAAATATAAGGGTAAGAGCATTTCTGATGTTCTAAATATGACAGTATCGGAAGCATTAGACTTATTCAAATCGCAACAAAATATTGCTAAGATTTTGAAAATTTTGAAACAAATTGGAATGGATTATATTACCCTAGGGCAACCTGCCCCTACCTTAAGTGGAGGAGAAGCACAACGAATTAAGCTAGCAAAAGAACTAGGGCGTGCACGGAGGTTGAAATCACTTTATATATTAGACGAACCAACTGTAGGATTATCTTTCTATGATGTTGTAAAGTTAATGGAATTACTCGAGCGATTAGTCCAAGAAGGAAATAGTGTTGTAATTATTGAACACGATCCTGAAATTTTATCATACACAGATTATTTAATCGAATTAGGACCTGAAGGTGGTCCAAAAGGAGGTAAAGTTATTGCAGTAGGAACACCTGAGGATATTAAACGAAATAAAGAATCAATAACAGGTTCATATCTAAACTAATACATTGTTCGAATCTTCTCAATATTATATGATAAATATTTCTCCATTTATCCAGTTAAAAGACGCTAATAATATCTTTTGTCATGTTTTGATTATATTTGTGATTTACTAGAATCATATTTGTCACGGGATGGTGACAAAGATTTAAATATTAGTTTTATTTTTATCATAATAACAAACTCAAAAAAGTTTGAAGGGATTTAATAAACAACTCGAGAGGCACGTAATACTAGATAGTTTTAGATAATCTTCAACAAAGAAATTATTTACTTAGCCGAGATATTATTAAAATCCCTAAAAGAATTATTATAATAAAAGATATGAAAAAAGGTGGGGTTTAAATTTCAGTTAATGGGAAATTTTTAAAGGCAATTGTTTTAGATAATGGTACGGGGATATCTAAGAATGGATATGCTGGAGAAGACCAACCTCGTTCAGTTTTTCCAACTGTAATTGGTGAACCAAAGTATGGCGTTGTTTTACCAGATGTAAGGCATTATTCACGAGATTTTTACATTGGTGAAGAAGCTATGCAATTAAAAGGCCTGATGCGACTAATGTTTCCTATCGAGCATGGAATTGTTGAAGACTGGCCCGCTATGGAGAAAATTTGGCATTACACTTTCTACACTGATCTTAGGATTGACCCTTCTGAGCATCCAGTATTATTGACAGAGGCACCCTTAAATCCTAGAATGAATAGAGAAAAAATAGCGGAAATAATGTTTGAAACTTTTAATGTTCCTGCTCTTTATATAGCAACTCAAGCTATTTTATCACTTTACGCTTCTGGGAGAACTACTGGCTGTGTAATAGACATTGGAGATGGAGTGTCTCATATCGTACCGATTTTTGAAGGTTTTGCTTTAAGTCACGCAATTCAGAGAGTTGATCTTGCTGGTCGAGATATAACGAATTATTTGCAGAGATTATTAAGGCAAAAGGGATATTCCTTTACATCTTCGGCTGAAAAAGAAATAGTAAGAGATGTTAAGGAGAAGTTATGTTATGTAGCCACTGATCCAGAAAAAGAAATGATTCTCTCAAAGAAAGTTTCTGGAATGGAAAAAAATTATATGCTACCCGATGGAGAAGTTATTAATGTAGGAATTGAAAGATTTTTAGCACCAGAATGTTTTTTTAATCCATCAGTATTAGGAAAAGAATTAGATCCTTTAGATAATATCCTTGTAGATGCAATTTCTGAGTGTGATGTTGATCTAAGGCGAGATCTTTATAGTAACATCGTTCTCTCAGGAGGGTCTACTATGTTTCCTGGTATTAAAGAGCGTTTAACAAAAGAAATAAAAGAATTAGTTCCAGAATCGATCGATGTAAGAATACTTTCTCCTCCTGAAAGAATGTATTCTGTTTGGATTGGCGGCTCAATATTAAGTTCTCTGAAAACATTTCATAGAATGTGGATTACGCGCCGTGAATACAAAGAAATTGGACCAGGAGTAATACATCGATGTTTTTAAACTTTTAAAATCTAATTAAATTTTTTTTTTATAATATTATAACAAATAAATGAAGAAGTAAGGGGGTTAATAAAATAATGGAAAAATACATATCTATTCTTAATAAATATATAAAACGCGACTCTAAAATAATATCTACAGCTATTATTGAAGATGAAAATAAGATTGTTTATTCGTCAGATAATTGGGATATTAGTAACGATATAGAAAACATAAACACGACTTGGAAAAATTTAGATGAAAGATATATTACTATTTCTGGAATTAAGTATATAATTCTTCAAATTTCTACTGAGAGGCTTGTTGCTAGTACTTTAGATAAAAAGGGAAGCGTTATTGGTTTTAAAGAAGAAGAACGAAAAATTATTTGTAAAATTGAACCTGAAGGACAGATTCATCTAGGATTAATGGAAGCATCAAGAACTTTGGGAAAACTTAGGTCTAAAAAACCATATTTAGAACCTGATACGCCTTTAGGAAAAGTTGAGGATATAAAGTGGGCTACTCCCAAAGTTTTGCTTGATGAAACCCAAAATTTGCAAAGATTAGGCTTACTAAAAGCAGGTTTAAGCTTAGAAGAGGCTAGAGTTTATTTAACTTTGTTGAAAAAAGGAGAGAAAGGAGATAAAATTGGAAATATAAATAAAGAACTGGAAATCAAAAGAACTACAATATATCGAATAATTGATCGTTTAGTTAAAAATTATTGGGTAGAAAAGGTATCAAGAACTCCAAGTGGCATACAAATATATGTTGCAAGGCCACTAAATGCTTTAATCGATGAGATTATTCAAGATAAAGAGGAGGAATTAAATATATTAAAAAGTTTTCGGTATATAATGGGTGAGGCTCTTGAAAATGGATGGATTGATATTGTTGAAGCTAAAAAAGACTTTCAGGCATATGGAGAAAAATCATACGACTTTAACACGCTTGGAATAAGAGGTGTAGATAAAGATTGCGGTCTTATAATTTTAGAATACGATAGATCTATAGAAAATAAGATTGTGATTCGGGCAGCTTTACAATTATCGTACGAGAAAATTTGGATTAGTTTACAACCAGATAAAGGAAATAAGGAATATATTATTCAAGATTTAGAAGATATCAAAGTTGAAGACATAGTAATCCAAGATTACTTAGGAGCCATTATGTATTTAAAATTTAAAACGGGAAGTGATGCGGCAAAGAATGTTGGAAGTGGTTGGATTACTCTTGCTAAACACGTCGCGATTCCTATTGACGATAAAATTTACGTCATCTGGGGCACAGAAGAGAAATTTCCAATTCTTTTGAGCATGATATTGAAACTCAAGTAAATCTACATTATTTCTTCTCTTATTTTGTTATAAAAGTCTATAATTATTTTACTTCTCTCTTCTCCGATTTGTTTTGAGACTTCTAAGTACAATCCATCCTTTAATTTCAAGATTTTATTTTCTAAATGCTCAATTACTTGGATAATTCCCCCTTTATTTCTTAAAGTAAAACTAATAGTTCTGTATAAACCTATTGCTCCAAGCGCATCCAGTTTATCTGCGTCCGATAAAATTTTTGCTTCAAGAGTTTTAGGTTTAATGTTATTCGAAAAAGAATGTGCTCGAATGCTGTGAATAATATTTTCAATATTGTCAATATTAATGTTGAAGTTAGTTTTTTGGAAAAACTTTTCAGCCATTTCACCGGACATTTCAGCGTGATTCTTTGCATCATTTTTTTTCTCATAAATTCTACCAACATCGTGAAGTAAGGCAGCTATTTTAATTGTCAGTAAATTCGCATTTAAAGCAGTCCCTATTTGCACACATAAATTAAGTACTCGCTCAACATGTTTAAAACCATGGAGATCGTCCTTTTCGGAATTATTATGTGCGAATGTTCTTACAGCTGAAAGTATTTCGTCGACATTCATAATATAAGAGTAAAAATAAAAAAATTGATTTAATTAAAAAATAAATTGTTAAAATAAAAATAGTTATAAAATGTAAGAGTTGGATAATATTGTAGATTAAACTTCTTCTCCACGCCTTCTGGCTTCAATTTCTTTCAGATCTTTTCTTAAGACTTTACCAACGAGGGTTTCGGGAAGTTCTTTTCTAAATTCTATAAATTTAGGAACTTTATAAGGAGCGACAGTTTGTCTACAGAATTCCTTTATTTCAGCTTCCATTTCTTCGCTTTCTTTATATCCATCCTTAAGAACGATAAACGCCTTTACTTTTTCACTACCGGGTATATCAGGATTAGGAAGCCCAATTACGGCAGCATTTTCAATAGCTTCGTGTTCAAATAATACATCTTCCAATTCTCTCGGGTAAACTTTAAAACCGCTAACATTTATCATGTCCTTCTTCCTATCAACTATAAAGAAATAGCCGTCTTCGTCCATTTTCGCGATATCTCCTGTTAAAAGCCAGTCACCCTTTATTTGACCCGCAGTTTCTTCAGGCTTGTTCCAATAACCTTTCATAACTTGAGGTCCTTTTATCATAATTTCACCCGATTCACCAAGAGGTATAATTTTGGTATAATCGTCAATATCTACGATTTTTAGTTCAGTATCAGGAATTGGCATTCCAACAGAACCTATCTTCCTTTCTCCTTGAACAGGATTAGTAGTAGCAACCGGTGACGTCTCTGTCAGTCCGTAACCCTCAAGAATTTTACCACCGGTCCTCTCTTCAAATTCCTTAAGAACCTCTGGTGGCATCGGTGCTGCTCCAGTATTACAAATTCTTATAGATTTAAGATCTTTTGCATAATCTTCTAAGTCGTCTCGTTCTAACAAACGCATATACATTGTTGGTACCCCTGGAAACATTGATGGACGAGTAGCTTTAATTATCTCGAATAAAGATTTTTGATCGCGCGGGTCTGGATTTAAAGCGATGGTTGAGCCATTGTATATCATGATATTCATACATACTGTTTGACCATATATATGGAAGAGTGGTAAATTGGTAAGCCCAGTATCTTTACCTCTTTTTACTTCCGCACCTAACCATCTGTGAGTTGCTATGCAATTAGAGACAATATTTCTATGGGTAAGCATTGCGCCTTTAGGCAATCCGGTTGTACCTCCAGTATATTGTAAGCACGCAATATCTTCTTGACCATTTGTTTCGAATTTTGGGGGATTTGGTTTTGTTTTATTAATTAAATTTATAAACTGCATCGTTCCAGCGATCTCAGGTGGGTTTCTTGGTGCCATCATTGTATAATCGAAAACATTTGTTATTATAACATGTCTCAACCGGGTTCTATCTCTTATTTTATTAATTTTGTCAACTTGGTTGTCCCAAGCTATTAGGATCTCTGCTCCAGAGTCATTAAGCTGATAAGCCAACTCGTGTTCAGTGTGGAGAACGCTACAAGCCGTAACAATTCCGCCTGCTTTTAATATAGCGTAATAACTGAAAATAAATTGGGGGAAGTTTGGAATCATAATTGCTACGATGTCTCCTCTTTTAACTCCTAAATTGACGAGAGCAGTTGCGAGTCTATCAGCAATATCTTTGAACTTTTTATATGTGATCTTGTTTTTCATAAACCAAATTGCAGTTCGACCGCCAAAATCCTTTGCAGAATTATCTAAAAATTCGTAGATATTCATATTAGGATAATCTATATGATGGGGTACATTCTCGTCGTAATGTTCCAACCAAGGTTTTTTTGCATAAGGGTTTTCACTCATTTTTCAAACCTTTTATTTTAATTATATTGATTTTACATCCTTTCATTTTAATTTATTTTTGAAAGAAAATGAGTAAGAATTTAAATATTTTCTGTAATGTTATCTATTGCGAAATCAGCGGATTCGCAAACATAATCGCATTCGTCATGAATCAGGTTTTTTAAAGCTGAAATTACCTCAGGCTTGTTTATTTTAATTTTTCCTAAGGCTTCAGAAGCTCTCCATCTAACATCTGGTTTTTTATCATCTAAAGCTCTTAATAAAGAAGGAATCGCTTTCTCCGAAATGGTTCCAATTTTACCTAACGAAAGAGCAGCTTCTCTCCTTACAATAGTTTTGTTATCGTTTAAGGCTTCTTCTAAAGCTATTAACACTTCCTCTGAATCTTTACCAATTGCTCCTAGATTTCGAGCAGCTTCTACTCGTATATATTTTTTAGCATTTTTCAATTTCGCAGTAATAAAAGGGATAGCTTCTTTAGCATCTTCACCGATTCCACCAATAGAAGAAATAATCATAATTTTGTTTTTATAGTTCTTATTAAAAACTTTGAATAATCTGAAAAAATTACCTCTCATATAGTTTAATATCTCATAACCAACTATAATCACATTTAGGATTATTGCAATAAGTACACCAAATATTCCAAAAATCCCACCTATCATAAGGAATAATATGAAATAAAACGGTATTATTAGCAGTGCTAATACAAAATCAGAAATTCTATATTTAACCCGTTTATTATACCCATCAATTAAAGCAGGAACGGCTTCTTTACCTAAGCTCCGTAAAGAATCGGCTGCTTTTCCTCTGACTTCTTCCCTCTTATCTTTTAACGTTAACGCTAAATTTTCAATTATTTCTGGACTTTTTATATTTAACTCTCCTAAACATTCGACTGCACATTTTCTAACAACTCTGTTTTTATGGTTCAAGACATTTAGTAGATGGGAAACAGACGCTTCACCAATTTGAGTAAGTGTATTAACAATATGATACCTAACCCTCCAATCCTTGTCATCAAGTGCGCTTATTAATGTAGGAATTGCTTTAATTGTACCTCTTCCAATACCACTCATTGCTCGTGCTGAAGCGGTTCTAACAGCCCAACTTGGATCGCTAATACTATGCATTAAATCGGAGATAACCTCGAAAGCTTCAGATCCCAATAAACTTAAGGCCTCAGCTGCTTTAGTGCGCACCTCTTCGTTTTCATCTTTTAGCGCGTTTTTAAGAGAATTTAGAGATTCGTTCGTAGCTTTACCAATTTTTCCAAGTGAAGTAACTACGGCAGTTCTAATAGAAGCTTCATTATCAGAAGAATATTTAGACAATTTTAGTACTGCGGTTTCAGCAAGTTTTCCAATTTTTCCTAAAGATCTAACTGCTTCTCGACGGATACTCCAATCTTCATCATCTAAGTATTCAGTTATTTTAAGCACTGCATTTTCGCCAGATTTCTCTCCTATTTCACCTAACACAAATATTGAATTAAACCTGATAGAACGGATTTCACTATCCATATTTTTTATTACTTCACCAATAACGGATGAATCTTTTTCAATTCTTGATAAAACTAAATCAATTCTTGCATCCCTTAACAATCGTTCTAAAGAAGCTGACATTTTTTATCACCCTATATTCCTAGATAGACTTTTTTAATTCGAGGTTCTTTTTCTAACTGTTCTTTTGTGCCCCTCATTTCTATTTTTCCTTCTTCCAATAGATGTATGTTTTCACCAACTTCCATTGCTAATATGGCATCTTGTTCAACTAATAAGGTTGTAGTCCCCCCTTTTTTAATTGTATTTACTGCATCAAATATTCTGTCCTTTATTTTAGGAGCTAAACCCAATGAAGGTTCATCTAATAGAAGTAATTTTGGATTTGCCATAATTGCACGACCGATTGCGAGCATCTGTTGTTCGCCTCCACTCAACGTTCCTGCTCTTTGTTTTTTTCTTTCTTTAAGGCGAGGGAAAACTTCAAATACAAAACCTAATAACTCTTGAAATTTTTTTTTATCTTTTAAAGTATATGCCCCCATTTCCAAGTTTTCCATTACGCTCATATCATAAAATAAGCGCCGACGCTCGGGACAATGAGCTATTCCTTTTTTGGCGATTTTATGAGCTTTTAAGCCGTCAATTCTTTCTTCCAAAAATACAATTTTTCCTCTATCTGGTTCTTCTAATCCAGATATAACTCTGAGAAGAGTTGATTTTCCCGCTCCGTTAGGACCGATAACGGCATCCAGAGCTCTATCTTCTATTGTTAAGTTAATCTCTTCGAGAGCTCTAGCTTTTCCATAATAATGATATATTTTTCTCATTTCAAGCAAGTTGTTCACTTCCTTTTCCTAAATACGCTTCTAATACAATTTTATTGTTTGCAACCTCTTGTGGAGGACCTTCGGTTATATATTTACCTTGGTGCATAGCAACGACTCTAGGCACTAGATGCATTAGTTCTCGTAAAACATGTCCTGTCATAAAAACAGTTACTCCATCATCATGCAATCTTATTATCAAATCTGTTATACCCTTTTGTTCTTCGTGAGAAAGCCCACTAAATGGCTCATCTAAAAGAAGTAATTGAGGATTAGTGCCTAATGCTTTTCCTATTTGCAATTTTCTCAAATCACCATGAGGTAATATTATGGGAGGTATTCTTGCTTTGTCAACGAGGCCAACTGCAGCTAAAATAGAACTCGCGTATTCGTCTATCCCATATTCTTTAGCTACTTTTTTACCTCTTGGTGAAAGGCAAGATACGGCAATGTTATCTAAAAGTGTCATAAATCGAAACGATCTTACAAGTTGAAAAGTTCTAGCGATCCCCAAATTTACAATTTTATTAGGTTTCATCCCTGTAATATCACGCCCATCAAACCTAATTGATCCAGAATTGGGTTTTTCATGTCCTGAGATTAAGTTAAATAATGTAGTTTTTCCAGCGCCATTTGGACCTATTAAGCCGGTAAATTCTCCCCGTTTTACTTCAAAACTAAAATCGTTAACAGCTGTCAAACCACTAAATTTTTTTGTTAAATTTTTTAATTCTAAAATCACTCCCATTTTAAAAATCTCCAAATTAAAATTTTACATATTATTTTATTAACATTATCTTCCTAATAGAATATCCCACAATTCTTGAATACGCTCTAGTGCGGGTTTTAAAACTCCGTGTTCTGCAAATCTTACGAATAATATTAATATGATGCTAAAAATCAATAATGAAAGATCTAATGTTTCTCTTAGAAGTTCTCCCGAAAATACGAAAATAAATGCACCAATTGCAGATCCAGAAATTGTAGCTATACCACCAACAGCTACAATGATAATCGCGTAAAAGGAGTACAACGGTTGAAAAATCCCTGGATTTACTCCTCTAAAACGCATTGCAAAAAGACCACCAGCTATACCTGCGAAAAAACCGCTTATCATAAACGCATAAATTTTATATTTCGTAAGATTAATCCCCGAAGCCTCTGCTCCTGTTTCATCATCACGAATAGATTTAAAAATCGTGCCTATATTTGATTTTGTGATATGAGTTAAAATTAATAAAGATATACACATTATCAAAAAGGTGATAAAATATTCAATAACAGTAAACGGAGAGATAGAGGGAACCTGAGATATGCCATCAGTTCCGAATAATTCTGTTCCAATTGTTCCTTCCCACCATCTGGATAAAGTCCCCATTATAAAAACCTGAAATAATATTAAACTCATAGCTAGCGTTCCTAAAGCTAAATAAGGACC
>JAUWZT010000139.1 GCA_030615145.1 Promethearchaeota archaeon
GAAAAAGGCATTTGGGTTCATCAATACATTGGTAATACGACGAATATTAATTTCAACTCAAATTTAATTAAAATCAACCAAAAAAGTCATTTTCCGTGGAAAGGGAAGGTAGAGATTCATCTTAATTTAAGTAAAAGTCAAAAATTTTCGATATTCCTTAGAATCCCAGATTGGAGCATCGATGTCGAGCTAAAAGTTAATGGATTAAAACACTCTGATGGACTCTCTAAAGGGAAATATGTGGAAATATTAAGAAATTGGTTAGATAACGATATTATCCTGCTTACTTTTAAAATGAAACCAAATTTAATTGAAAGCGACCCAAGAATCAAGGATAATAGAGGTCGAGCGGCAATTTCTTATGGTCCTTTAATCTATTGTCTAGAACAGAAAGATAATAAAAAGTTCGATATTTTTAAGACTATTATCCCAAGAAATCAAGAATTTATTGTTAAATATAAACCAGAACTGTTAGGAGGAATTAATATCATTACCGGAAAAAATTCAAACAACGAGATATTCACAGCAATACCCTATTTTGCGTGGAGTAATAGGGGGCCAGATAAAATGCTAATTTGGCACAAATCAATTTAATTTGTATTATTCCTGAAAAATTCTATTAACGATGAAAAATCTTGATTATTTTCTTGTTGAGTTAAATATTTGAGATTTTCATTTAATTCCTCAACATTTTTCACTCCTGTAAGAATAACTGATACGCCTGGAAGAGAATTTACATAATTGATACATTGTATCGGTGTTATTTCTCGAGGTATCTTTTTTTTAAGCTTAATTCCTCCTGTTTGATACTTTGCGATATACACTGTTTGATTACGCATTAATAGCTTCCCCCCAGCAAAAGGTTTAATTGCAATTAATCCAATTCTTTTTTTCAAACATGTTGTTAATAGTTCATCTCTACCAGCTAAATAATGATTTGCTAAATTTATCGGAAACATAATTGTATCTACTTTTCCACTCTTAGCTGCTTTTATGGCGATTGAAGTATCGTGAGTACTAATTCCAATAAATCTGGCTTTTCCTTCATTTTGAAACGATAAGGCTAAATCTAATAAACCTCCTGTGCCAAATATTTTTTCACTTTCTTTTGGGGTAACAAATTGTATATTAAGAATGTCTATGTTATCAATATCTAAGATATCTAACATTTTCAAGAATGATTTCTTGCATTCTTCAATATCTCTCGTTTTTTGAGGTCTTCCCTTATTGTCTTTAGTCCCTATGTGTCCTGTAATTACAAGTTGATTTTTATAACCCTTAATTGCTGCCGCTAATTTTTCAAGATAATTTTGAACAGTAAAAAGAATATCAATATAATTTATTTTATTTGTAATAGCACAAAGGATAACATCAATCGCTGTTTTTTTTGATTCCCCAAATAAAAATTCAGTCCCTATACCAATTTCACTAACTTTCAGACCTGTGTTGCCTAATTCTTTAAAAATCATAAAATCCCAACTGATGTATTTTTATATTGATTTTAATAAAGATATAAATTAAATATTAACTCTCTAGATTATTTCTTATTTATCTTTATTTGTCTATATTTTTCTATACAGACGTTATTCAAAAATAAATGAGCAAGCTCAAACATTTGGTTTATATTTTTCAAAAAGAGTAGCTGTTATACCATCAAACGCGTTCTCAACATTTTCCCCCGTTTTGGAGGATAGTTCTATAAATGTCGATAAATTATACTTCTTGGCCGCTAAAATCCCTTCTTCCCTTGGAACTGCTCTAAATTCCTCTAAATCAATCTTTGAACCAATTAGCATAATGGGAATATCTCCTGCATGTTCTCGAATGATCTGAGTCCAGTCTGGCAAGTGATCTAACGAAAGGCGATTAGTTATGTCGTATAAAAAGAATGCTGCATTTGCACCCTTACAGTATTGATGGAGTAGAAACCTAAACCGTTCCTCGCCACCAAAATCCCATATTTGTAGTTTTACTTTTTTTCCTTTGTGGTTGGTGGTCTTAGAATAGAAATCGACTCCAATGGTTAGCTTAAGATCTGAGAGGAAGAAGCCAGAGATATATCTGATAGTGAGTGAGGTTTTGCCAACAGCAGCATCACCTAACATCATTATCTTCCAAGTATAATCATAGTCCGTCAATTTCCTTAACCCGTATGAGCGACTTGTAATTATTTTTAATTTTTTATTTAATAGACCATTAAATTTAATTAATATTGTTTTCGATTGAACTAATTATATTTATCTTTGTAAGATTTTTTAAATGTATGTTTTTTATTTATTTTTCAATGCTTTTAAACCTTTTATCGCAATTTTACTTAAAACTCAAAATATTAGAATTAGTATGTTAAATATAGAATGAGCGATAGAGCTCGGGAGTAAAGAATTCTTAAAAAATATGAAAGTTAGAGCTAATAAAGTTCCAAGCGTAAAGAAATAGCCGAAATAAGTAATAATTGTTGATACTGGGACGAGGAAAGGAGGAACGTGATAAATTGTGAAAATAAATGTGGATAATATAACTGAATATATTAGCTTCATTTTCTTCTGGCTTTTTTTTATAATAAAACCTCTGAAAAAGCCTTCTTCACACGGACCAACAATAATTATTTGAATCGTTATAATAATTATCAATTGGGGAATTGTGGGATTAAAAGGTTCTGTTGTGATCGCATTTTCTACCCCCTGCTCAACAAATTGCGTTCCAAACAAAATTTGCACTATAAAATTTGTAAAAAAAGATAAAACAAAACTACTAAAGAAATAAAATAAGGTTCCAAGTAGTAATCCAAAGAAAATTTTTAGGGTAAAATTTTTTACGTTTTTTGGTTTCTTTTGAAAACCCATTTCTTTAAATTCTTCGATAATCGGTCTTTTTTCTATTTTTGAAGCAATTAAAGCAGGTATAAGGATTAAGAAAATCTCGAAAAACGTAATAGCAATTAGTAACGATGGATCTCTTCCTAAATTAATAGCCATTTTTATTAAAGAGTTCTAATGATTCGAATTGGAAAAAAATTATAAAATTTAATCTCTCATCGTTATTAATATTAACTCTCTTCATTATAAATTTAGATGACTATTAGAGATAATTTTTCAAAGTCAAATAGATCCAAATCCAATCAATATATCAAAAATACAACCTATTCTAATGAATCAGGTTTAACAAAAGAACAATTATTATTGATAGATTTAAAAATAATCGCTCAAGAATACTTAGAAATTGAACATTTAAAAAATAAATTTACTAAAAGTTTACTTGATAATCGTGAGAATTTAGATTTTTCAGAATTTATAAAATACCCTAATTACAATATTAAAGAAAATCTAGTTAAAAAGCAAGTATCATCTTCAAATATAAGAGGTTTAAATGTTGTTAGCGTCGATGGGAGTTCTGTTGTAAAAAAATTCATGAATGTAGATTTTTCCTTTTTGAAAGCCATAGCTGTGAATTATTATTTCTACAAAAATCATACTTCTAAAATAGATTATTTTCCAGACATAACAGGGTTTAATAATTACATGGTAGAAGCAAATTACATAAACCGTGAAGAGAATGCTGTGGAAACTAAGGTTTCTATGGATATGACCTTTATGGAAATTAAACTCTTAAATGAGTTAATTGAAAAAAATAACTCAATAGATTTAATCATTATAGATGGCTCAATCGTTATTATGCCTATAAATTTAATCTTTTCCAAAGATCTTGAGATTTCTATAAAATATGATAAATTATTAAAAGAATATCAAAAATTATATTCTAATTGTATTGAAAAGGGAATTATTTTAATAGGCTCAATAAAAGATACGCGAACCTCAGCATTAACCCATCTAATAAGGAATTCCATTCAGATGTTGAAGCCAAGCACTACGAAATTAACAGATTTTATAAAAATTAATTATCGCCAAATAATAGATTATTTTTCCGATTTAGATTTATTCAATAGAGTTTTAAAGAAATCAGAAAGAAGCTGTATCTTCAATTGTAAAAAGGAACTTGACAAAATTAGGGATACCGGTATAAAGAAAGAAATATCATATTATTTTCCCTTTAGTTTTTATGCGTTTTACCTTAAAACCACGCTTCATGATACTCCATGTAGAATTGAGTTTTTTATGGATGAGAAACACTCTTTAAATGATGCTTCAGAAAAAGCCGATTTGATATCGTCTATCCTCTTGCCTATCTCTAGCTTAAATGAATACTATGGTTTACCTATTCCTCAAATTGAAGCTCATAGAAGAGCTGTTTTTAAATCTGCCGAGGTTAATTTATTATTTAATAATTTATCAAGAACTTTAAATAGCTATGGAGTCTCATTATTAGAAAAACGTAGAACTAGAAGGCCATTTTAATCATTTCTTTTTTCCAAACGATTCAAAATAATATCTTCGAAAAAAACATGCTTTTTCTTTAAAATTGTGTTCTTAAAGCCTTGTATATTTAAATTATCGTTCAATTTTTTTAAATTGGTTGTGCTTGAACTGATATAATAAATGTAAAACTTTTGATTTGGATCAATAAAAGGTTTGACATCTCGAATAAATTCAAGGAATACCTCAAAGCCCTCTTTTCCACCATTCCAACAATAATCGGTGTCTTTCTTATCCCAACCTTCATTATTAAACTTAAAAGAAGGCAAGTAGGGTGGATTAAAAATTAAAATGTTAAACGAGTTCTTAAGAATAGAGGGAAACGTTTTAAACAGATCCGACTGGATAAATTCTATTTTATTTTCTAAATTATTAGCGTTTTCGTTTGAAATTGCGCATTTAATAGCATTTTCAAGTATATCTGAAGCGTAAATTTGAGGTGAAAATTTTGGAACAATCATTTTAATTAACTGTAAAAATATAGCGATTATTCCAGTACCAGTGCCCATATCCAAGATGTTTCTAATTTTAGCTAATTTAAACCCATCAAAATAATTTTCATCGATATTTTCTCTAAAATAGTCCATAATTAAGTAGCTATCTTCAGAAGGAGAATATACATCGTCAAAAAAGTTATTAATCTTTGGTTCAGGAAAAGAGTATATTGTTCTCACCATCTAAATTGAAAGGGTTTCATACATTAATTCAAAGATTAACTCGCTTAATTTCACGAGTTCGTCGACTTTAAATTTTGTTACTTTGTCGTTATTTATATTTTTATTTTTTAAATACTGAAGAATTTTTGGTTTTGGAAAATTTATTACCTTCTCATTCTTTAGAAACAAATCTATTGCATTAACAATGTTTTTGTTCTTGTATGGCATTATTCCAGCGACGAACCTTAAAAAGAACGACTTATTCTTGTCAGATAATAAAAAGGGGTTAATATCTTCTCTAGGTTTAACAATTATTAAAGATAAATCAATCCTTGGGGCTGGAAAAAACTTAAATCGAGAGATATTATATTTTTTTACAGGTATCATGAAAGCGTTGAAACTAACCGTTATTCGTGAGAAGTTCTTGTATTTATTTTGTATAAATATTCTTTCTGCAATACTATTTTCAATTACTAAAATCCCTCGAGGAGGTTTTTCGTTATAAAAAACTTTTTCAAAAATAGGTCCGGTAATGGAATAAGGGATGTTTGAGACTATGATATTATGCGGTGGAATATTTGCTTTTAATATATCTTCATTTATGACCTCAATATTTTCAATTTGAGAAAATTTTTCTTTAAGATATTGAAACAATTTAAAATCTATTTCATAAGCGTAGACTTTTTTAGAAAACTTCAATAGTTCTTCTGTTAGTGCGCCTAAACCCGGGCCAATCTCTAATATTACTTCGTCTTCTGAAATTTGCGATTCTAATATTATTTTTTTTACAATAGTTTTATCTATGAGAAAGTTCTGGCCTAGTCTTTTATTAGGTATTATTCCTAATTCATTTAAAATAAGTTGAGTTTCTCTTTTATTCATGTTATCATTCATATCTGCGTGTCTTCGAAAATAAGTAATACTTTATTCCATCACGTTGCAATTCTTTGATTATTCTTTGAGCGAGCTGCTTTGTGGGGTGAGATAAACTTGTCCGATCAGTTATATCTTGAAAGGTTGTGAATTTTTGTCTATTTCTTGCCTCTATTATTTCCCACATATGCTTTTGGCCAATGCCAGGTAATAGCTTAAGAGAGTGCATTCTCGGAGTTATTGATGTAGAGTTATTAAAGAAATTTAGGAATTCTACTTCGTAATTTAATATTTCTTTTTCAAGAATAGGTTGAATCAAAGCTTTTGAAGTGTTTGTTAAATCTTTATAATCTATTTTTTTCAAAACTTCTTTAAGTTTGTTTTGTATCAAGAACACTTCATATGTATTTTTTTCTTGAATTTTAATCTCAGAGTCTCTATTACATTTAACTTCATAAAGGACAAAGTCCGGAAAAGTAAGAACTTGAGCAATTGGTGTTTTGGACCAACTAGGTTTATCTTCTTCTGGATGACCGTGCAATAATATATCTAGTATTACTAGTTCTCGAAACTTTTTGATAAATTGTTTCTTTTTCCTTGGCTCTCTTCTTTGATACTTGGGTCTGCGAGGAGGCCTTCTGTATCGATCTCGATTCCTTTCCATACCGACCAATTATTTGTTTACTTTCCCGATTATGCTCCCGATTATGCATAATTATTTAAATTTTGAATATTCCTTTTTTAATAAGGATTGCTCAATAAAAATTAAAACAATTAGAATTTATAAATTCTTCGTTGTTTACTCACTTTTTAAAAGATATACAATAAGAACCCGTTTAAGAAGTTTTTAGTTCTTCTATTTGAGCGAGAAGTTCTTGTAACTGCGACTCATTCAATGTTTTTCCAATGAAACTTTTCTCTAAAATCATTCTAAGCTCTTGGATAGTGTGAGGATCTATGTTTACGACGTTTATTGCGTAAATTTCTTCGATTTCATATTTGTCTATTAAAAATTTTTGAATTTTAATCGCATCTTTCTCGCTCATTTTAGCAAATTTATTTACATAATTATACGTAATTTCTTGAAAATGAGTAAGTCCCTCTTCAGGGTCAATTTTTTCTTTTCTTTGCTTAACCATTTCCATTATTTTTTTTACTTCGGGTATAGAAATAGTTTTTTCACTTATTTTACGTCCAGACATACAAATCACTGATTTTTTTACTTAAATAATAAATTATTTTGCAGTTCCCCTATTAGTTCGTAAATGTTCCTTTCCAATTATTAGCATTTTCTTATTATTTCCTATTTTGACCTGAACTTCGTAGCAGCGCCCTCTTTTCCCGATAACCGTGCCAGTTAACCCATGATATCTCCTGTGTGGAAATCCTCTCTTATGCTGCGATGGGTCGGTAATAATATCCACTTTATCGTTGATTTCATAATCGATTAAGTATTTTTCTATAGAACCCAAACCTCTATCTCGTACGTTTTTCCTATGTCTTTGACGCGATTTATTCCTATAACCTTTATGTAAAGTCAAATTGCTTCCCTTCGCTATATTGAATTATTTTTTATTAAAAAATCAAGTATTTTAGACAAAATATGAAACATAATTTATTTATTTTTTGATTTAACAACTTTAACAAGTTAACTAACAATTTTTAGAACATCTAATTTCTTGCAAATAATGGAAAAACCAAATATTTCCGTAATTGATGGCGTTGTTCGTCCATTATCGCCGCTTATGAGTTCTTTAATGTAAGTTCCTCCCTGAGTTTCAATAAGAAATTCAAATATGCCCGGTTTAATGAATTTTCCTTCCAATAGATAAATTTTTTTTTCTCTAATTTTATCGGCACGACGATGAGATACTCTAACAGGTGTCCTTTGATGTATTTTTTTGTTTTCAAGCGTATCTTTTAATTTTTTTAATAAATTTCCAAAATTATCTTTTGTTACTTTCTCATTAGAAGAAGTCAAGGCTCTATAAACCTTTCTGGTGTTTTCAGCGTCTAACTTTATAATTTTAACTTGTTCTTTATTACTATACTTTAACTCGTTAATTCTAACTTTTCTTTTGTTTCTTTTGTTAACTTTTTTTTGTATTCTCTCTAGCTCTAAAAATCTTATTTTAGGTTTTATTAGTTCTAATATGAAGGGTCTACCTTCCCCTAACATCCTCACATCAATATCTTCTCTCCCAGCTCCGTGGAACTTTGAGCCTTCTGCTTTTGCTTCATTAACGAATTTTGGGCTAACAATTTCTTCTACACTAGTTTTATATTGCTTTCCAGAAAAATTGCACTCTTCACATCCTTTTCCTCTACATGTCCTACAGTCCCAATGAGTTTGTGGAATCCCTCTAAGAAATTTATTATATCTTCCATAGATAAAAATTGATCTTATGAGCAAATTAATTTCAAACGAGTCAAATTTTAACGAGTAAACAACCGTTATATCGGGTTTGGCAAATTCTACGGGTTTTTTTAAAATTATTGATAGATATTTTCCAACTTCTCGGTTAAAATGACTTTTAAACGATTCAGAATTTAGTAGAGTGAATTGAGCTTTAAAGTTATCTTCTCTGTTGACAATTTGAGAGTTAACGGTAGTTCCTACAAGAAGGTTTTTGAACTCAATATTTTGGAGTATTTCTTCTGCTTTTTTGGCATATTTATGGATATGGGTAAAAATCTCTTCGCACAAATAACATTTTTCAAGTATACTAACCTTGTTATATTCAAAACCTTCTTTCTTCAAAACACTTTGAGCGGGCACGTATAACGCTTTTTCTGCTAGCGTTCTTAAATTAACGATAGCACTCTCATGGTCTCCGTCTCGGGCTAAATATGTTCTGTGATTTTCCATAGTAATTGCCAGCAAGAGAGATATACCTCTATCGTAATTGGTTGTATCAGTCCCTAACAAGGAGAACATTCTACCTAAACAATGCGCGCAAATGTAATATTCTTGGTAAATCTCTAAAACTTTGTCAAAAATATCCATACTCTAGTAAAATAATTGAGTATCGCTTTTGTTTTTAATGATCTTGCTCAATTAACTAAAATAACTATTAAAAAAATTAAAAAAAAAGATGATTTTATTATAGAATTATATTGCTCTGACTTTTTAATTAGAATGTTTATATATGAATTTTATATACATTAAAATAGATGTTTAACTTATTTAATTATTAAATCAAAAATACAAATTAAGAAACTTAAATAAATAAGTAGTGAAATCGTCATGAATCAAAATGAAATTATACAAAGAAGTAAAAGTAAAAATAGTAAAGTTTTGCTTTTTGGAGTTCCAAAGTTAGGTACTTCTATTTTAATGGGACTTGCAGATTTCGCTTTACTTGCTCTTTATACTATTGGTTATCAATTAACTCCATTTCTCGCAGCTGTAGCTTTAGGTATAGGAAAACTAACTATTGCTGCCTCTCAATTCTTTTTTGGGTGGATTAGTGATGCTAAATATACTCGATGGGGTCGAAGAAAGCCGTATTTAGTAACCTTAAGTCTGTTTCTTGCCATATCTTTCATATTCTTGCTATTACCAAGCTTATTTATAGATATTAATAATGCTTCATCCGTTTTTATATGGCTTTTAGTATGGAATATAGCGTTTAATATTAGTTATGGTGTTACTACTCCATATAACTCTTGGATGGCTGAACAATTTAATTTTGATGAACGTCCTAAAGTGGCACAGTTTCAAAATCTTTTTGGTTTTATTGGAACTGCTATAATGTCAGTTTTTTCAATGGTAGTTTTAACAGATTTTAATAATGATATCCAAACAAATCCAGATATTATTCCACCGGTATTTTTATATAGTGTAGTAATATTTGCTATTATTCCATTGATATTATTTTATTTAATAGCAATATTGATGCCTAAA
>JAUWZT010000103.1 GCA_030615145.1 Promethearchaeota archaeon
CGCCACAAATCCAGGACCACAACCAGCATCAAGTATTAAACAATGATTCTCTTTAAGTTCCATTATTTCCAATGCTCTCAATGTAATTTTTCTTTGTGTACGCATTATGGATTTAGACTTGGCATAACTAGAAAGAGTATCATTCTTAAAATATTCTAATGCGCTCTCATATAATTCCTCTGGTCTTTTTCGTTTGATATTAAAAAAATAATCATCGCTCAAATTGAGTATGCCTATCTAATTTACTTCGCTATTTGATACGGAAAAAGCTTTCCTAAATCAGTTTGTAAATCAAAAATTTTATTAGAATTTAAATATTTAATATTTTAATTAGCTTTAATTTTTGACATTTCAATTTTTTAAGGTGATACTATTGTCTGAAAAGGAAGAAAAGTTAGTGGTCAGAAAAGCAACTTTAAATTTACGTAGAAAATACGGAAGATCAAAACAAATCACTATTGTAGAAAGAGATGCTTTTATACCTAATTCAATAGAAAAGGAAATTAGAGAATCACTTTCGAAACGGAAATCAATTTTAGCGTCTGATTTAGCTCTAAAGTTTGATTTAAGAATATCGACTGTAAATCTGCTCTTAAAGCAATACGAAGAAGAAGGCTTAATAAAATTATTAGATCCTACGTTAAAATTAAAGATTTATGTTCCTAAATCATAATTTCTGATTTATCTTATTTCCACTATTAATTCTTTTAATTTACTTCACTTACGATGTATCCATCGTATTTCAGGCTCAGTAATAGGGATTTTCCTATCAGAATCGTTAAACCATTCGTCTACTAGCGTCATAAAAGATAGATCTGCGTTCTCTTCGCTTTTACTAAACTCAATTATCTCCTCTAATACAGAAATTAATTTAACTCCGTTTTAAGAGACACATAGTTAGAGTCTTTTTAAATTTTGGCCCAATTTTCTGTGATCTCTAAACTTCGGAATTAAAATCCCAGTCTTTTCCCTAAATTTTATTTTTCTTTTACTCAATTTTATTTCAATCGAAATGGAAAGGTAAAATCAGTGTCTGATTTCAATGAAAATTTATATACTTTAAGCCAAGCCTTTCCTATTTCTTATATCCCTAATTAACGGACTAGAAAGTAAATGTTCAAGGGATACTTTTTTAATATATAGACAATAAGATATATTACTATGCAAATAATAATATTTGTATTACTTGTAATAGTAGTTTTCATTATTCTCTTGACAATTGGTTTTAAGAGGTGGAAAAAATCCGCAATTAGAGTAATGGATGATGGAGAAGTAATGGAGACAGCGATGGGGAAAATACATTACCAACTAACTGGAGAGGGCCCAGTGTTATTTTTTATGCATGGGGGCCCCGGAGGAATTGACCAAGGATACTTCCTTGATTATATAGTTCAGGAAGGATATTCATTACTCGTTGTTTCAAGGCCCGGATATCTAAGAACACCCTTTGTTCCTCTATCTTATGAGGAACAAGTTGATCAGTATGTGGAATTATTAGACAAGTTAGCAATCGATAAGGTTGTTGCCATGGGATACTCAGCCGGTGGTCCTCTTGCACTCAACTTTGCTAATAAATACCCCGAGAGAACTCATGCTCTGGTGATGGAAGCTGGTGTTAGTACAGTATACGAAAATCCAAGTGAGGAAGTGATGGATTCATTTTGGGCGAAATTATTTCTGAGTAATAGAATACAAGATTTCTTGAGCTGGATTGCTGTAATAGCTATTAAAATAGCTTTCAAGATGGCATTCAAGAGTATAATCGGCATGGAAACTTTACTTAACAAGGAGGGAATTAAGAAATTTACTGATCTGGTTTCAAATGATAAAGAGAGAAGGATGTGGTTAATAAAACTAATAGATACAACCGTTCCAATGAGTTTAAGAAAACTAGGTCTTAATCATGATGTAGAACTCTTAACATCAATCGAGAAGATTCCAGTTGATAATATTAATGTAAAATCCTTATTAGTCTATAGTAAAGAAGATAATGATGTTAAATGGTTAAATGCTGAATATCTCGAAACCAATCTCAAAGATTTTGAGCTATTGGTGACACATGGAGGCCATTTCATGTGGATCGGAGAAGATATGGATAAAATAAAATCAAAAAGAATTGAATTTTTAAAATCAATAAATTTTGAGAAATAAGCTCTATCCCATAATTTCTTTATTCATCTATCGCAATAAGGAGGGTAATTACTAAAAATTATTAGATCCTATGTTAAAATTAAAGATTTATGTTCCTAAATCATAATTTCTGATTTATATTATTTCCGCCATTAATTCTTTTAATTTACTTTGCTTACTTTTATTAATCTTAATAAAGTATATAATTTAAAGCAGATGTAGCCTAGTGGTAAGACGCCGGCTTCGAAAGTAATGTAACATTCTATTACCATAATAGCCGGTGCGCGTAAGCGTTCGGGGGTTCAAGTCCCTCCATCTGCGTTTATTATTTATTATTTTTTAGGGTGAAAAACAAAGTGAATAAGGGTATTGTTGTTGTAGGAGAATTACATCAAGATTTATATTACGAAAGCGATTTCTATTGGCAATTAGTTCAAAAAATAGTAACGAATATAATTAATTTTATCAAATTTTTCCCAGATGATCTTAATAGAAAATTATTTGAAAAAATAGTTAAAAAAGGATTCTCAGAAACACCCAAAAAAATAGTGGGGCATTGTTACTTTAAGAGAGGGGGGAATGGTAACAATTCAGCTGAATTTATCGTGAAACTTGGGGTTTTCACTAAATTAATTAGTGTAATTGGAAGAGGAAGTGAATGGATGATTACAGAACTAAATGAACTAGGTGTAAACACCGATGATATTTTTCAAATAGATGAAATTACACCAGTTAGTACTATTATAAAATCAGACTTTACAACAAAAATCCATTTAGCTCCTAATTTAAAAAACAAAATGAACTTCGAAGGAATAGAAATAGAAGATGATGCTTTTTTGAATGCTAAAATATTATATTCAACTCCTATTGCGAAAAAGTTTATAAAATTGTTTGAAAATGGTTCTAAATTGGGCTTAATAACCGCTTTTAATATAGAGACCCAAAAGGTTCAATCAATCGAACAACTCGATGGATTAATCAAGCAAAAGTTTGATTTATTTTTTTTAAACTTAAAGGATGCTTACTCTATATTAAATGGGACGTTTTCAATCGATCAGGTCGATGAAAAATTTAAAAAATACGCAAAAATTCGAATTTATACTGCTGGAAAAGGAGGTTCTTTTACAAGAACTGATAATTTTGAAATCTTTTTTCCCGGAACAGAAGTAGAAGAAGTTGTTGATCGAACGGGGGCAGGAGATTGTTTTGCAGCGGGGTTTTTGACGAAATTATTTGAATTAATTAAAGATAAAGAAATGCTCGATCAATTAAATAAAGAAGAGAATCGCGATAAATTAAGAGATATTCTAAGCAAATGCGCAGAATTTGCAACTTATACGGCGATTTATAAAATTACTAATCAGTTAATTCCAACTAAGAAAGAAATGGAAGAATTTATTAAGACTTTTAAAATTAAATAAATATTTCTCTTTTACTGTATTAATTGGAGAATTATATTTTCCATTTGTGGTTTCGCGGCTTCTATTTTATTTAATACTTCTACAGTATTTCCTAAATTCTGTTCGTCCTCTTCAATAATGAATAGTAAATAGAAGTCCAAGTTCCCAAACTTTAATACTTCTACCAATCCAGAATATCTATCGCCATTTTCAAACTTGTCTGAGAATTCTAATAGCGTCCGGTTTTCTGCTATTATTTTTTTTTGAGCATCCATATATTTATTGTAAATCCGCATTTTTTCCAATAAATGTAAATGTGGCCGATAATACTCCCCAATTGTGATCCCTTTAGCGTCAAATAATGCGATCATAATCGAATTGTAATTTTTACTCATCTCAGCAAATAATTGAGATACCATTTCCATTTTTTCAAATAATAAAGATAACCCGCTTGAAAAAGCATCCATTACTGATTTAATATCGTATATTGAAGTCTCAAAGAAGAAGATATCAAAATCGTTTGAATATCGGGTTAATGCTTGTTTAATAGTTAAAACTCTCTGATTTATTACCTTTTCTTTAGTAAGTTGCGGATCGAATTTATGTAAAAGAATACACATTGGAGGATAGTCCTGTTCTTCTTTTAGGAAGAGTAAAACTTTGTCAAGGTAATCTATTGTCTCAACATAGCGATTAAAGTCCTGAGCATCGATGACATAAAATATTAAGTCGGTTCCGCTGATGTATTTAGTTGGGTTCTTCAAATATTCTTCTCTGTATTGTAATTGCCCCCCAAAATCCATTCTTATGAATTCAACTCCTAAGAATTTGAAAGCATCACGCGCGATTTTTCTTGTAGGCATCAATTTCGAAATCTCTTCTTCGAAACCGAATCTTTTGGAAATTACAGTAATTATGCTCGTCTTACCAGCGTTATCCAGTCCTAAAAAGCTTATTTTTTTCATAATAATCGTTCATTGGGCATTTTATTGATAATTTCGGAAGTATCTCTACAAAATACATATAGCAGAAGGAACTAATAAATACTTACTTTTTTCATTTGAAGAATTAGAAATTTGATTTAAAAAATTACCCTCCAGAGATAGGAAAAGATATATATAGCTGATCTCCCTCATTTAGTTTCGTTTTATAATTTTTCATGTAAGTAATGTTTCTGCCGTTGAGTAAAATGACCATTAGTGGATTTAGTTTCTTCTTATTCTTGGATAGGATGCTATCATCTAATAAGTTTTTATGCTCTTTAAGAAATTGAGAGATAATATCGCCTACTGTATTTCCTTCGTATACTATTTTATTTTTTTTTACTCTCAATACAAAAATGTTTAATAAGTTCAAATCAACTTTAACCATAATATTTTAACTCTATATAATCTATTTTTGGCAATTTAAAAAATTTTAATTTCTACTATTTTTTCAACGCTTTCTTCAAGAATTTTATCAAGATTTAAATTATCGTATAATTTATTTAATTTTTCAGCATCAAATTCTTGATCTTTTGGTTTAAATGGGCAATACTCAATAGGTTTAAACTTTTTTGATATTTTAAAAGCTAGATTTTGAATACTATCTCTTCCAAAACCTATTAACGGTGTAAAAATAGGAAATTTAGAAATAAGGTAATTAAGCGCTATGGAATCTAAATCTACTGAATCGGAACAAATGCTTGAGCAGCTCAAACTAGCTCCGTCTGTTATTGCCCTAATTTTTTCGTAAAAAGAAAAATTGGAAACTCTAAGAATTCTTGACAATAAATCAAATCTAATTAATCTACATATACCGCAAAAGTACTGAATATCGCTTAATTCTGAGTTGAGTTTTTTTAAAATGTTATATAAATTAACTTTTATTAATCTGAACTGGTTAAAAGGTATGTAATCCGTTACTTCTTTCCAATTCGATATCCAGATATCGTTCAGCGCTCTATCTTCTGTAATATCAAATAACACAGGATAAATTTCAGAGCCTCTTCTCATTAATAAAAAACCAGCTATTAGATCGTTTAACCTGCCGACATCCATTACTAATATCTTTTTTACAGGTTCAATTGGCAAGCCCCCCCATTTGCTCCTAATTACTTGAGAAAATATGTATGAAAAGTCTTGCCTTATTTCAATAAAAATTTCTTTCTTTGGGTGAGTTAGATTAACTTTTAAGTTGTGATTCGATAGATTGTCAATAACGGCTTTACCCACGATTTTAGCCACTTCCATTGAGGTATAGTCATGTTTTCCAGATCTTCTAACTCTGAGCGCAAAAGAATCGCCCTTTTCCAAAATTTCTTTCGCTAATTCTATCGTTCTTTCAGTAATGTTTTTAAGATTATTCGAAGTTCTAATTGCCGGACTGAGAGAATGCACTCCAAAAGCGTTTTTTAATACCTCGATCGCATTGGGGATATCTTTATTGTTAAAAAAGAAAAATACTCTGGAGGAATCCTTGCTTAATTGATACTTATTAAAGTGAATTCCTTTTCTCTTGAGTATATTTTTTATATTATTCATTAAGAATTTGAGCATACGGATTTTTATTTTTTGCGATTTCAGCCAAATCTCAGCGTATCTTATTAGTATTAAGTTGTACTGCTCTAGAATAAGGTTTTTTTCCATGATATTCCTAATTCTCTTTTAAATTAAAATAGATAGGTAATAGTTTCCAATAATCTTTATCAATCCCGTTCGTAAATTATGTTCTTTCAATACAACTAATCCTTTCTTATAAATTTCAATTTCAATGAAAACCTCCTCAAAATATTTACCCTCAAGGTTTCCACCATTTGAAAAGATAGTATTCTCGATTTTAACATTGAATGAAATGCTCGGCGAGGAATTTAGAACTAAATCAATTTGTGATCTGGCAAATTGAGAAAGGACATCACCCGAATCGATCAATTCCGTTCTCCACACGCTTAAAGGAGTAGGTATTAAGTTGTGAAAACAACAAACTCCAAAAATTTTCTGATGACTAAGCGACAACACTTTTTCTATGAACTTATTTAATCTTTTTCGACCAATAAATCCTTCTTTCGAATCGAAAGTCGTAGAGTTCATACCCTGAAAGTATATATTGTCATTTTCATACAGCGGATCAGATTCTCCAAAGTAGTGTTTCCAGTATTCCCAAGCAAGAGGTTTTGAATCAGTATATCCTGGAACGACCAAATATTGATGCTTTAATTGATTGAGTTTATCCTTAGCTATTTGAAACTCTTCTTTAAAGCTATTCTTAGTAAGATTACCAGCATGAACAACTAAATCAACTTCGTCAATTTTATTAATTCTTTCAAGTGCTTTATCAAAATTATTGAAATTACTCTCAAATCGTTCTGAAACTAACGAATTTGATATTTGAATAAATCTAGCAATAGGTTTTTGTTTTTTATCTATCTGTAATGGAATGTAATAGTTAACTTCGCGTAGAATTTCTCGTTGAGAATTTGGTTCTAAGACGGGAATCACTTTAAAGTTAAGATTGTTGCCATTAATATCTATAATTGAATAAGTAAATAATTCACGATACCTCGTTTTGTTACAGCAAAAAGTTCCTGCATTAAAAATAAATAAATCTTTCTCACTGCTACTCACAGTATATAAATTAGAAAAATGTCTATGTCCATTTAAAACTAAGTCTGCTTTTGCCTCCAAAAGCATTTTAAGCATATCTCCTGAATCATCTATCGCTGAGCGCTCTTTTCCTGTGTTAGGTATCGGTATTAATTGATGGTGAAAACATACAACCTTGAATTTGTTTTCTCTATCAGGTTTCTCTAACTTTTTTCTAACTGATTCGATTACACTATGATGAATTATTCCACCCGGTAAATCGGGTTTTGTACTATCTATCCCATATATATAAATATCGTCATCTTCATATGTATAATGTCTGTTTCCGACCATTTCTTCAAATAACAAATACCCTACATTCATTGCGTCGTGGTTTCCTATTAAAAATATCAATTTTGGACTTTTGGATAAAGGTTCGAACTTTTTAAATTGCTCTAACGCATACTCGTATTCCAATAATGTTCCCATGTGAGTAATATCTCCTAAATGCAAGTAAATAGACGCGTCTTTAATTTTATTTATTTTTTCCATTCCAATATTAAAGGCGTGAAGGTTAAATGCGCCAGCCGAGCGAGTAATATGTGTATCAGATATGATTACAAGTCTTTTTTTCGCCTCTAACTTCTCCTTTGGATTAATTTTAAAGCTTTTTTCGGAGATCATATTTTTAAGTAGTTTTTAATTTTGCTGGATGACCTAAATAAATTGAATTTTCTCTTAGAACCTGGTCGTAACTTGTATAGGAATGAGCTGAAAGCTTCGAGTTTTGTTCTATAACCGTACCGGGCAGAAGAACGCATTTGGCTCCGATAAGAGCACCGCTTTCCACTCTTATTTTTCTTAAAATGAAATTATCTTGCTCAATACCAAAACTCAAGATCGTAGAATTCATTCCTATTATAACATTCGCACCAATTGATACGAATTCCGAAGAAATCCAACTATTATCGCAAATTGTTTTTTTCCCGATTTTTACACCAAAAAACCATAAAGTGAACCGATTTTTAAACCATGGAAAGGGATTTGAAGCTGTAACATATAATGGACATTTTTTAACAATATTCCGGATATTCCAAAAGAGATAATCCCGATCTTCTAAAGATCGTCTGAAATTACCTTCCTTTGGAACATGTAGTAGGTTAACTATTTTTAAAATTAAAAATGATATTAAAATCGCACTAAACTGAATTATGTAGATCGCGGCTAAAACATTAAGCGGTAATAATATAAAGAATAACCAATAACCCGTCTTGCTCCATAAATATATAATGTACGAATATTCAAAAATAGAGAAGGGAACAAGGCTAAGAATAATTATCCCAATATATAAAATTAGGTATTTACCTCTGATTCTCTCGTCTATAGGTGATGGTGAATTTCCCTTTAAGCTAACAGGTTGAAACAATTTTCACACCTCTTTTAAATTTAGATCGTTTTCATTTTGATTCACTTCGGCATTTGAAGACCCTAGTTTAACTTTTTCTGCTTTTTTTTGAGAATCTTCGACTGATTGAATAGGTAATGTTAAACTCACTGGAGTACCTATGTGAATTAAATTACCTTCTAATTCCTGTTCAATCGATGTATAACTATTTACGCCCAATACGGCGAAATCTTGCATGATTGTACCTGGCGAAACTATTGTGTGAGGTCCTACAACGCATGCCTTTCCAATCTTTACTTTTTTAATTAAGATTTTATCTTGATAAATTAAATGCGAAAAAATACAAATGTTTAATGAAGTCATCGTAAAATCACCAATCTCTATAAACAAAGGATCTATATACCCTTCATATAAAACTACGCTTTTTCCAACCCGAGTACCGAAAAATCGATAAACAACAATATCAATCCAAGGCAATGGTAAAGCTCTTGCCAACCAAATCGGGAAATATGCCACCCAGAACCTTCTATGCATGTACTTCCAGTCCTTACTTCCTCTTTCAAAAATTCCCTCTCGAGGTGGAGAAAGTTTGTTCAGTAGCTTAAAAATCCCGGCAGAAAATAATATGATTGTAAATGTGAATAGTAAAATATTACCATATATATTTAGAGGAAGCAATAACCAATAATACCACTCAGCTTTTAACCCAAAAGAATAAAATTCAATTCCAGTTAAAAGATAATACAAACTATTAATAAACCATAAGTTCACAAGTAATAAAACTATACCCCCAATAAACAATTGTACAATTATAATCAAAGAAAAAGGGGTTTTGTAAACTCCAGATGTAGATATAAAATCCATTTCAAATTTGGAATAATTATCTCTCTCCATTTTGTTCAATTCTAATCTGATAAGTTATTATTATTATAATTATAATATAACAACCGTAAAATAAATAAATTTTACACAATTATTACCTTAAAATATTGTTTTTTATAAAAATAGATTTTTAAAACAAACATATTATAGTAATTATAAATATAAAAAATTAATAACTAAAAAAATCAAAATTCACATATAAAGTGAAAAACAATGTCGATAGACTGGGCTAAAGCAGAAGAAAAACCTGATAAGAAGCAATCCGTAGAAGGAAGGTTCTTGTTAGACTTAAGAGCTAAAGTTAACGATTTAGAAAAACAAATTAGCGAAACTAAAATTGATTTGAGTGGAACGCAGAGTGACCTTAAAGCTACTAAGGGAAAACTCGAGACTACTACAAATGATCTTAATAGTACTAAATCTACGCTCGATAGCACCAAAACTGAGTTAAATGAAACTAAATCGATGTTAGAACAAGTTAACAGCAAACTAGAAGAAAATATACAAACTGTAAATAATTTGAATTCTGAAATTGAAGGCTTGAAACCTAAAGCAAGCGAACTTGAAGAGAAATTAGAAAGTAAAGAGAAAGAATTTGAAGCAACTATCTCGAGTTTATCTTCAGAGCTAGACGCATCTAAAGCTCAAATAAATGGGTTGCAGGACCAATTAGCCAATATTCAAAGCTCAACTTCAGAAAGCCAAGAAAAAATTGATAATCTAACTTCTGAGATTCAAGATTTGAATAGCAAACTTACGAGTACCCAAGAAGAAAACACGAAATTAAACGAACAATTAATGGAATTAAATAACATGTTGCTACAAAAAGACACCAGTATTCAAGAGTTAAGTACTAATATAGGTGCTAAAGAAAAACTAATTGAAGCTCAAACTGTTCATCTAGATGAAGTTGAAAACGAATTAGGCGAGTTAAAGCCTCCAGAAATGGGCACGGGTGGTTTTGCTAGCGAAGAAAGGATAACTTGTCCCATGTGCGGATCAGTAGGACGAGAAATCAAGCAAATTGAGGATAAAACAAAAGTCTTGTCTTATGTTGGCCACATTCCAATGTATGCTAAAAAAAATGTTTGCAAAAAATGTGGTTACGAATTCTGAATTCCGAATTATTATTTCTTTTATTTTCCTTATCTAATTTTTAATATTTATTGATAATAAGAGCTAATTTAATAGTTGGAGGAAATTTACTTCTCTTTTATCGATAATAAACAATTAAATAGAAATAAGAATAAGAAAAATTTTATGTATGCTAAAAAGAATGTATGCAAAAAATGTGGCTACGAATTCCGAATTATTATTTCTTTTATTTTTCTTATCTAATTTTTAATATTTATTGATAATAAGAGCTAATTTAATAGTTGGAGGAAAAAATATTTCTCTTTTAACGATAATAAACAATTAAATAGAAATAAGAATAAGAAAAAAAAGAAAAATTTTTAATTTTACACTCTTGCTAACGATAGGATTTTGTAGTCGCTCCATAATCTTAGTCAAATTTGTTGTTTCAGTAATTGATCTTTAGCATTAAATAGTATTTCGCAATCACAATAACCGCCATAGTTTTGACATAACTTCAGAAAATTATTTAAATTTTCTTTTTCAACTCCCATTTCTCTTAAAATAAATCGAGAATAGGAAAAAGTACCATCGCAATTGGAACCCTTTTTACTTACATCTAACTTTCTAGATAAATCTATTAAAAAGGTTTCAATTTGAGGTAATTTTAATGGAATTTTTGATCCCAATGCGCTAATTTCTTTAAGATGTAAATCACAACCTATGCAAAGCCAATGTTCATTATTTGGATTAAACACCATGTTTTTATCAATAGAACCACAAAAACCACATACACAGATAGACCTTCTAAAATCAGAGTGGAGATTTTCTATTTCTTGCCGAAGCTTACGAGAAAGTTCAAGATTATTAATTTTCCTCCAGCGAGCGCTTTCTGAACGAAGTAAAGAAACCTTATCCTCCATACAAAGCCTTAATAAAGACCTTAATTCATTTCTTAGTCTGATAAACCTAGGAGTCTTAATCTCAACGACTTTCTTTGCTTTCATAATAAATATAAAAAAATTGTAAATTAAAATTAAACTACCAGACTTTCCATTTTTCTCTAATGAAGTTAATATCTTCTAGATGCAAATAAAGATGAAGTAACCTCTTTGAATTAAGGTTTTTAGACATTGATTCATACATATTTAGAGTAATCTCGAATTTGTTAAGCCAGTCCGAAGCATGCTGATTATAATAATGATCAATCCACACCTTATAATTCTTATTATTATCTGCTAGAAACTTGGAGGAAATTTACTTCTCTTTTATCGATAAGAAACAATTAAATAGACATAAGAATAAGAAGAATTTTATGTATGCTAAAAAGAATGTATGCAAAAAATGT
>JAUWZT010000123.1 GCA_030615145.1 Promethearchaeota archaeon
GTGCATTAGCTATTGGTATAGTCAATAAATCAGGTATTTGCCTAGGAACTAAAACTGTTATTTCTTGGGAGCATTCAGGGCACTCAATAATGAATTTATTACTTTGTGTTTCAAGAGTATCTGAAGTAGATTTGGAGAGTGAATTCCCAAATTGGCTTTTGAATTCAAATAATAAATTTTTTAAGGAATCAGTATTCAAAAATTTGGTATTTTTCCAATATGGCAGAATTTTTGTCATTAAATCTTTCAAGTCTTCCATAATCTGAAGAAGATTGAAATAAACATGAACTCTATTTGCATTAGAAGTAAATAAAATTAATATTATGGGCATTAATCCACCTCTTATTGATGAGGATTCTACACTTCTTAAATAGGAACACCCAATTAACTGATGATCTGGAAAATCAATAATACTTTCACGCTCTTCAGATATATTTTTTGCTCCACCAATTAAATTAAGAGTGGAGCGAAAGACAATTTCCTTTATCAAACTACCTTCATTAATTGAGGAAGAGTACAACACGGGGATAAATCCCTTTTGTTCATTAAAATAAGATAAAATTATTCCATCCGTCATAATTTTAATTTTCAAATGATTCTTAATATATTTATATTTTATCATATAATAAAAAAATTATGATTAAATTAAAAAAAAAAAATTAAAAACCTTCTTTTAGTGTTTCCTTTACGAAATCATCTAATTTTGATTCCACTGCCATAACAAAACGGCAATGCTTATGTCCCATTGCTCGACAAGAAATTTCTCTCGCATCAACTTCAATTCTAAATGATTCACTACACCATCCAGAGCTATATCCACTATTCCATAAGCACACTGGAGATTTAGATGTAGGACCATTTTTCCTTATGTATTCATCGGCTTCAAAACTTTGAGGATGATCATATCTCAATAAGTAATTCTCATCTGGAACAGGATTAGAAGGAAGGAAAGCTACACGAGCATTACCTGTAAATGCAAAGTGTACTGGTCCGGCAGAAAGTTTAGCAATGGGTTCAGTCACTCCCATTTTATAAATAAAACGTCTTGCATCATCTTTTCCAATAGATTTAGCTAACTTATAAAAAAGTCTATTCGCTTTTTCAATTGGAATATCCAAATCACGACTTAAAGATATTGGAATATCTTGTAGAGATTCTGCACTCATTAAAACATATCTACTGCCACCTATCATTAAAGTTCCTTTGGTTGGAGACCAATCCATATCATCAAAAAAACTTGCAACAGTTTCCTCAGCCTTAGCAAACAAGGGTTCAAAATCAGGAGGGACATCTACAGTTTGTACTTCATTTTCGCGTGAGGGTGGGGGAATATAGGGTCCAGATTTCATTGCGTCTTCGATACTAATATCTGATTTTTTTCTTTTATACCATTTTACCATTATTGTCACTTTTAAAATATGTTCATTGAATAATTTCGATAACATTATTTAAATAATTATAGATCTTGAAACATTTATAGATCATGAAACGAACAAAATATCATTTAAATGATCAAAAAATCAAAATTTTGCATTAAATCAAAAAAAAAAGAATCTAAGAATGTATCTTATCTATTATTGTTTGTCGAAAATACATTATTTGAGCGGTGGCACAACCTTGAAAGTTCTCTTGACCATTTCTTCTTGCCGAAGAAGATAGAACCGCATCCTTGTGCCCAAATTAAGTTAATTGACGATTATATTCTTTATATCCTGTCTGAGAATAGAGATTTATGACTTGATATAGCTAAATCTAAACTAAAAAATCTAGGCAAATAAAAAAAGAAAAAAATGGAAGTAGTGTAAAAATGAAAAAAGTTCTAATCGTTTACGGAACAAGATATGGAAGTACTGAAGAAGTTTCAAATAAGATAGTGAATATTTTAAAAGAAAAAGGGATTGATACTTCTGCTATAAATTCTAAAGATTTAATAACTGAAAATGTACTTAATTTAGAGGAATATGATGGAATCATAATCGGTTCAGGTATTAAAGTAGGTCAATGGACAAAAGAAACAAAAAAATTCATAGAAAATAATTTAGAATTCTTCAAAAATTCTAATGTAGTTTTAGGTGTTTTTGTAAGCTCCGGTCTGGCAAGCAATCCTGAGAAAATAGCTGAATTAAAAAAGGAATACATAGAGAACGTATTAAATCAATATGGAATAACAGCTGACTTATACGATCTGTTTGGAGGCGTTCTAGATTTATCTAAAGATTCAAATATTGGATTTTTGGGAAAAAAAATGGTAAAGATGGTTAGTAAAGATGATCCTAGAATTAAACCTAATCAAAGAAATGATCTGAGAGATTGGAATCAAATAAAACAATTTACTGAAAACTACGCAAATTTATTGGAGAATTAAATCTTTTTTTTACTTTACTTTTACTTTTTATTATTAAATTGAAACTATGGATTCATTTACATCCTATTCTTATATATGTATTTCAATAATTAGGCTCTCACATCAAAACCCAGACCAACTCTAAATCCCTTGTTCCTTGTCAAATCAGAGTTATTTGGCATAACATTGAATCTTTTTTAATATCCAAAAATGTAAGCGTTTTCGTTTTTAAAATACTTAATAATAAGTTTAACTTATTAGAGTTTAATATCAAATAAATTTGGGTATAATGAAATGGAATCTAAACTAAAAAAAATTACATATTTAATTCTAAGTCTATTGATAGCGCTTTTACTTAACAACACGCTTATTTTCAACAACGGAGCACAAACTGAGTTGAGCATCCCGAAACAATCGGCTGGTGACATTGATCCAATACATATTGATGGCAATTGGTCAGATACTCGAGATGCTTATTATTGGTGTTACGGGGATGGTTCATGGAGCACACCTTATATTATTGAAAATGTTTCTATTGACGCGAGTATTTCACCTACGGGAAGTGGAATCTTTATAAATAACTCTTTGGATGTATATTTTATCATCAAAAATTGTTCTATTATTAATGCCTATGGAATTATTTCTGATTATGGTGCAGGAATAGAATTGCAAAATTGCTCAAGAGGACTCATCTTTAATAACACATGCACCGATAGCGACACATATGGATGTGGTATTTTATTAGAGGATTATAATTGTTATAATATTACGATTGAAAGAAACGTGGTTAAATCCATTGGACAAGATGGAATCTTAAGCTTTGGGGGAAATGAAACTTCTATCATTAATAATACAGTTTCCGATTGCTATGAAAAAGGAATACATTTATATAACGGTTGTGAGAATTTTACGGTTGCTCACAATTACGTAGAAGATGTTGGTCATTCAGGTATAGATGCAGGGGTATGTTTATTATTTTTTAATCATAACAATACCATTTACAATAACACAATAATAAATAGTTGGAGAGGAATATACTTAGAGAATTCGAGAGATAATTCTATCTTTAATAATACTGTAAAAAATAACGAAGAAGCGGGAATTGAATTAAGAACCAACAGTAATTATAATAACGTCACTGATAACATTGCCAGCAACGATAATGAGGGTTATGACCAAGATTATGGAATTTGGTTATCATCTTCCGATTATAATAATATTATAAACAACACAGCAAACGATAATAACAATTACGGAATAACTATAGAGGCAAGCAACAATAATACTATCTCAGGAAATAGAATATTTAATAACAAAGATACGGGGATACATCTAGACGAAGTTTGTGAATATAATGTTATTACTGAAAATATTATATATAATAACAGTCGAGGAATATATCTTTATTCTGATTGTAGTAACAATTCAATCTATAAAAATTTCTTTCTGGAGAATGGAAAACATGCGGAGGATTATGGAACTGATAACAAGTGGAATAGCACTTCAATAGGGAATTACTGGGATAATTGGACTACTCCAGATGTAAGTCCAAATGATGGTATCGTGGATCTCCCATATAATATAAGTGGGTCTGCGGGAAGTAAAGATTTTTTACCTATAGCTGAAGATGGAGCACCATCAATAACGATTAATTCACCTACTTCAAGCGATGTGTTTGGCGTAACTGCTCCCTCTTTCGATGTAACTATCACTGATGATTATTTAGATTCAATGTGGTATACTATAGATGGAGGTATTAACAACTACACTTTTATAGAAAATGGGATAATTAATCAAACGGCATGGACAGCATTAACTGAAGGAAGTGTTACAATTACTTTCTATGCAAGTGACATAATTAGAAATATTGGAATAGATGAAGTTTCTGTAGTAAAGGATACTACTGCTCCAATCATTGTTATACATTCTCCAACTGATGGTGATGTATTTGGCAATAATGCACCATTGTTCAATATAACTGTTACTGAGAATAACTTAGATCTTATGTGGTATTCTTTTGATGGAGGGGTATCTACCTATGCCATTACAAATAATACGGTTTTTAACCAAACAGCATGGACAGCATTAACTGAAGGAGATGTTACTATTACGTTCTATGCCAGAGATCTTGCGGGGAATGAGGCATCTGAAGCTGGTACCGGAGTGACGAGAATTTCCGCTGCTGGTCTCGAGCCTGGCATCATTATCACTATCGTCGTTGTTTCTATAGTTGGAGGAGTCGCCGTAGCTGCTGTTATATACATATATATTAAAAAACGGGCAAGTCCAAAATAATTTATCATCAATCAAATTTCTTCTCTATTTTTTTTATTTTTATTTAAATGATACTTGAAAGTGATAATCTCAAAATCAACAGTTTTATACTAAAAATTATTTAAAAAAAAAGATAAGGTTAGATAACAATCGCAAAAAGAGTTTTTTACTAATTATTATTTAATACTTATGTTAAATTATTACTTTGTTATTACTTACTTAGATTTATACTACTTCTTTAAATTAATAGCGATTTCGTCTACCGCCGCCGCCACCGCCCCTATTGTATGAACCAAATTGAGGGGGAGCTTTCTCGGTTACCACAACATTTGAAGCTTGTGGTCCTTTCTGACCTTCTGTTACGTCAAACTCAACCTTATCGTTTTCGTTTAGTGTCAAATATTCGTCCTCTCCACCAGATAGTGCGGTGTAATGAACAAATACGTCGTTTCCTTCTTCAGAGTTTATAAATCCAAAGCCTTTTCGGCTATTAAACCATTTTACTGTTCCTTTTACCAATTTTAAAACCAATTTTTTTTGAAAACAATTCTTTAATCTTTTCTTAAAGAATTAATTAAAAAAAGAATCCATGTCTAATTAATTTTTGTGTTTTTCTTATTTCTTAATCGTTTGAATTTTCAATTTCCTATTGTGATACTAATTAGGATCTCACAGAGAATGCTTGCTTTTCAAGCGGTTCTTTAATTAAGCCATAATAATTACGCGCGATGTATACAATTTGGTCCTGCTTTAACGGATCTAGTTTTTTACCGGTTAATTTTTCCTCATCGACATGAACTGCCAAAACTTCACCTAAGTAAATTATGTGACTGCCATGCTTTATTTTTTTGATGACTTTACATTCAATATTAATCGGGAATTCTTTAATGAGTGGTACTTCTACTTCCGAACCTTTTTGCTTCGTTAAGTTAAGTTCTTTCCATTTATCTACTTTCTTCCCTGTTCTCGTTCCACAGAAATCCATCTCTCGAATTTGATCTGCGTTCGGAATGTTAACCACGAATTCCTCCAATTTTTCAATTAGGGAATACGAGTGCCTTGATGGTCGAATAGAAACGGAGATTACCGGCGGTTCAGACACTACTCGAGCAACCCACGCAAGTGTTATGAGATTTGCTTCGTCCCATTCACCTACCGAAACAACAACGGCAGGAGATACGATAGGAGTGGTTGTTTTATTAATTTGTATCTTCAAAAGCATTAATCAACCCAAAAATCTTTTGCTAACCGTCTTCTAGTTTGCCACAATCCATCCTTTTCAGTGAATCCGATTACACCTTTGCCTTGATCAGCGTCCTTTATTTTCCACATTCCGCTAACAGCTCCAGTTAAAGCACCGGATAAAACTTCAAAACCTTGAGCCGTATACAAATCGCATTCTACTCCACGGTTAATAATAAATTTTAGTTGACGCATACCTTGCTGGTTTTTGGATTTAAGCACATCCAATAACAGTTCTACTTCTGTATCAAGTTGATCGTTGGGCACAACTCGGTTCCATAGATTCCATTCTACTGCCTTTTCTCCAGAGTGGAGCGCACCGATAAGATTAATTTCTTTAGCTCTCCTTCGACCTATGAGTCGAGCTAATCTCGTAGTACCGCCCCATCCGGGAGTTATTCCAACGTCCACTTCGGGCATACCCCATTTTGAGCGCTCGGTGGCAATTACAAAATCACATGCCATCGTAATTTCCAACCCGCCACCTACCGCATAACCGTCTACTGCTGCAATCGTGATTTTATCTAACTCTTCGAGCTGATTGGCCATATTTTGATAGTACCTTACCCGTCTTGTTATATCATTCGCATTTCCCCACTTAATCATTTCTCTAATATCGTCGCCCACGCAGAAATTATCCCCCGCGCCCTTGATAACTAAGGATTTGAGTTTTGTAGACTGCCTTACGATTTCTATAGCGGAAACTATCTCTTCAGAAAGTTTCATGCTTAATGCGTTCATGACATCAGGTCGATTGAGCGTTATCCAAGCCACCTGGTCCATTTCTGTATAAATTAAATTTTCGAATTTCATAATTTAATTTTGATTAAGTTATATTTAAATATAATAAGAAAAATTCTTATTCTTCGACTACGATGATTTAATTTAAATTTTTAACCATGTGAGTGACTTCCTCAAAACCAGCAGAGCGAGTTAAGAAACCATAATTTTTTGTCTTATGTCTAATAAATCCAATGGTTTCATAAAGTTTTTTTGCTAGTGGATTGGTATCAACCACTGTGAGTTTTAACTTTTTATATCCCCTACTTTTGGCAAAAAGAATAATATTATTTATAAGTTTAGTACCTATCTTCTTACCTCTCATCTCTTTTTGGACTGAAAGTGCAGTTAATTCTAATTCATCTTTTTTAATTATCCCTAAAGAATCAAAGTTGAAATAGATCTTTTTAATTAATGCTTCAAAAAAACCATATTCCTCGTAAAAATATGAAAATTTAGCTTTTATAAATCGATTCCCTTTAGATTGTGTTCCTGCCATTCCAACTAAAGAATTTTCATAAACTACATAAAAACCAGCAGAAAAATTTATAGATTTTATGATGATCCTTATTGCTTTCTCTTTTTCTTTAATAACAGAATTAATTTTTTTCTGAAATGCTTCGTAAACCAATTCTGCGGCTCTGGTTTTGAAGCTCTCTGGCAAATTTCTGATAATTTTTATCTTTTCAACAAAAGTCATGATTTATTTAAGCTCACTTATTCTGTGGTTAGGTTATTTATGATGGTTTTGTTATGTTATATTATTTCCAATTTAAGTTTAATTGTAAGATAAAATTTATAAAATACAATTACTATATTTTCTATAATAATGATCTCTAATAATACTGCTTCAAGAAAATCAATAAGAGCTTTTGTACTTCTAGGAAATTTGCTTATAGCATTATTATTATTATTGTGAGTGAAACAAATCCACTCGATCTTTTTCTTTAAAACTTTCTACGGATTTGTTCTCTCTGGGTACACAATTTAATTGAAAGAGGTCATTGGTGGGTTGCTTGCTCTATGGAGATAATAAGATAACTTGAAAATAAAAAAAATAGTGGTAAAATTTATGTATAAACCCCAAGAAATCGAAAAGAAATGGCAAGAAAAATGGGAACAAGCCAAAATTTTCGAAGCAAACCCAAGTTCGGAGAAAAAGAAGTTTTTTATAACATCTCCTTACCCATATGCTTCTGGTCCTTCACATATAGGCCATGGAAGGAGTTTTGTAAATGGAGATATATTTGCCAGGTATTATCGAGCTAAAGGTTATAATGTACTATATCCTATGGCTTTTCACATCACAGGTACTCCTGTTTTAGCAATCTCTTCTTCTATTGAAAGAAAGGATAAAGAGACTATAGAAAGAATGAAGGACTATGTATCTTTGCACACTAAAAGTCGAGAAAAGGTAGAGAAGATTGTAGAAAGTTTTGTAGATCCTTGGAATATTGTCAACTATTTTTCTAATACAATAAAAACCGATTTTAAATCGATAGGAATGAGTTTAGATTGGAGAAGGGAATTTACTACGGGTGACAAGTTATATAACAAGCTGATTGAGTGGCAATATTACAAATTATCTGAGTTAGGGTACTTGGAAAAAGGCGAATATCCCATTCTTTATTGTACGCGATGCGAAAATGCTGTAGGAGAGGACGATATAGCAAGAGGAGACGAACTTGATTTGAACATAAACGAATACATGTGCATAAAATTTCCGTTTGAAGACGCTTATTTAGTACCTTCTACTTTAAGACCAGAAACTATATATGGTGCGACTAATCTATGGATAAACCCAAATGGAACGTATGTTTACGCTAAAGTCAACGGAGAGAAGTGGATTATTTCTGAAGATGCAACCAATCTTTTAAAAAATCAAAATAAAAATGTTACCATACTTGAAAAAATAAAGGGAATGGAACTTATTGGTAAAAAGGTTAAGGCCGTAGATGGAATCAGAGAGCTTTTAATATTACCAGGATATTTCGTAGATACTTCAGTAGCTACGGGGGTGGTCTACTCTGTGCCTGCTCATGCGCCCTATGACTACATTGCTTTAATTGATTTACAGAATAATCATGAAATAATTAAAAAATTTAAATTAAACAAAGAAGAAATTAGTCAAATTAAACCAATTCAAATTATAGATTTAGAAAGTTTCGATGAGATTCCAGCAAAAATTTACTGTGAAAAATTTGGAGTTCAATCTCAAGAAGATGTAGAGAAATTAGATAACGCAACTTCTGAAAATTATAAAATTGAATATTATAACGGTACTTTAAATGAAAAATGTGGAAAATACGAAGGAAAGCAAGTAAAAGAGGCAGTAGAGAATATTATTGTGGATTTAATTGAGAGAAATAAGGCAGACAAATTATACCTCCCAATTACTAAAAATCTTAAATGCAGGTGTGGAGAGCAGGTGATCGTCTCAATTTTGAAAGATCAATGTTTTCTAAATTTCAATGCGGGAAATTGGAAGCAGAAAGCATTTGAGTGCCTAAATAAAATGGAAATTGTCCCTAAAAAATATAGAATGAATTTTGAACATATATTTAATTGGTTAGAAAAGAGACCTTGTGCTAGAAAAAGAGGTTTAGGTACGAAACTTCCATTTGATAAAGATTGGATTATTGAATCTTTAAGCGACTCTACAATATACATGAGCTTCTATACTATATTACATTTAATAAAAATGAATAACATCAAACCAGAACAGCTTACACCAGAATTTTTTGACTATGTTTACTTATATAAAGGTGATATCGTAGACTTGTCAAAAAAGACTAGCGTTGATACGAAAGTATTGAAGCAAATGCAAGACGAATTTTCCTATTGGTATCCCGTTGATCATCGACACACAGCTATAATGCACATTTCTAATCATTTGAGCTTCTATATTTTCCATCATGTGGCTATATTTCCAGAAAAACAGTGGCCAAGAATTATTTCCCTTATCGAACCCGTAATAGTAGAAGGTCAGAAAATGGGAAAGTCAAAAGGGAATGTTATTTCACTAGCCTACATTCAAATGAATTATTCCGCGGATTTATTTAGGTTTTATATATCTCACAGCGCAGATTTTGGAATAAATATAGATTGGAGGGAAAAACAAATACATACCGTAAAAAATCATATAAATCGATTTTACTCCTTTATCACAAAAAATATTAACAAGATAAGTGATTTTGGGGGTAAAATTGAAAATTTAAACGCGAAATATTCTAAAATTATCTTATCAAAATGTATAAGAAAATTTGTTGAAGCAGAAAGTGGATTGAAGGAACTTAATTTAAGGAAATACCTTCAATTATCATTTTACGAAGTGTTTAACTTATTACAAGAATTCAATAAGTACTCTAAAGATGAAAACGATCTAATGGAAGTATATAAGGTTGTATTTCCTGAATGGATCCAAATTCTTTCTTTGGCCATGCCTCACTTATGTGAAGAACTATGGGAATTGATGGGAAATACAGAATTTTTATCAAAGACTATTTGGGGTGATTTTAACAGAAAGCACATAAATAACGAGCTCGAAAGAGAGTTTGAATATATTTCTAGCATTGTGGAAGATATTTTAAATATAAAAAAAATTGTGAAATCTGGCGATTCAAGTAATATTTATTTATACACGGCTCCTAAATGGAAATACGAGGTTTATGGTGTAATTATTTTAAAGAAGGGAAATTTCAAAGAAATTATAGATGAATGTAAGCTCGATAGTGGCTTAATGAAAAACAAAAATTTGATTTCATTTGTTAAAAACCAAATAAAAGATAGAATCTGGGAAAGAGAATTAATTAGATTAGATGAGAAGGAGTTATTAAAAGAATACAAAGGCTACATTGAAAAAAGGATAAACAACACAATAATCATTAATTCAGAGTACGATCCAAAAAACCGATTA
>JAUWZT010000077.1 GCA_030615145.1 Promethearchaeota archaeon
AAAATTCAGGACAAGGGAGATCATCTAATTTTGGATGGGGAAAAACTATACACTACAAATGGACCTAACGCGGATTATTTCATAGTTTATGGCGTATCAGACACATCAAATCCTCGAGGCACAATGTACCAAGTTATTGTTGAGCGAGGTTTTGAAGGGTTAGAAACTAACAGACTCGGCATTCAATCCGTTCCCCGGGTAGAAATTGGACAAACAATTTTTAATTCCGTTAAAATTCCCAAAGAAAATGTTCTTGGAGCCAAAGGTCAAGGATATAAGAACCTTTTTTCTGGGCTAGTTGCTGAAAGGTGCGCTATTATAGGTTCTAGCCTTGGTATCGCGTGGCTTACGGCAATTACAGCTCTTATATATACAAACATTAGGTATCAATTTAATCGCCCAATATACGACTTTCAAGGTGTTTCTTTTCCCATTACCCAGTTAATTATTGAATTAATGGCTGCTACAGAGTTAGGTTTTACAAGCGCGACAGAATACGATAAAACTATAGAACGCCAACAATTTAATCAGCAAAAATATATTAAGTACAACGCATCGTTTAGCTCAGGAGCGAAATTCCTTGCCTCTAACTTAGCTCATAAAATCTCGTATGAAACTCAGCAATTATGCGGAGGAATTGCTTTCACAGATAACCTGCGAATCGATAAAGCTTTAGAAGTTGCAAAAGTGCAAGAGATTATTGGTGGGGCTAGAAATATACAACTCTATTTAGTGAGCCGAGCAATAAAAGATATGATATCCTTTTTGTAATAGTTCCAATGTTTTTTAAAATAAATCAGTGACCTCAGATTCACTAAGTTGTTTAATTAATATAGGTATAGCTTCATCAATCGTTTCTTTTACTTTAGCACCTAAACATACTATTTTTCCTGAAGAAAAAATTAAAAAAACTACCTTTGGATCCTGCATTTTGTAAATTGCTGCGGGAAATACTTCAGGTTCGTACATAACATTGTCCATTATAATAGTTAACATATTCAAATCAACATTCATATTCAGACTACTAGTTGCTACAATATTTTGAATGGTAATTTTTGGATTTTTTATTTTGATTCCGATGTTTTGCATCTTTTCAATTGCTTTTTGAGCTGCTAAGTTAGCATCTGTGATTTTTCTAAGACCAGTAATTACCATTTTACCAGAAGAAAAAATTAATAAAGTACCATGTGGATTTTCAAGTCTCATAATAACCCCTGGAAAACGATCAGGATTATATTCCACATTGGAGATTCTTTGATTTATTTGATTTAAATCAATCTTACCATCAATTTCGGTAATAACTGTAGCTACAATATTTACAACTTTATATGAGATTTCAAGCTTATCACTGCGATGATTACCCCCCAAATCTCGAGTTACAAGCTTATCCTCAAGGTTTTCTTCGCTAATATTTTATCTCCTCAAAATATTTGTATTAAACTGATGTATTATGACTCAAAAAAAATTTAATAAGATGAATTATATTTAAAATAATTAATATCTTATAAATTAAATGAAACATCCCAATTTAACTTTTTCATCAATAATTATTTTATCATAATTTAGAGAAAAATAGATAATATCTAAAAATAATTATAGAATTATATTATAACTCTAATTAATTAAAATATCTTAAACTCCATTGGTGAAAAATTTGGTTTTATTAGTTGCTATTACGGGCGCTAGTGGCGCTAAACTAGCGATTATCTTGCTACAACAACTGAAAAAAAAAGATGTTGTGACTGAATTAATAATATCGAGAGTAGCTGAGAAAATCATTGACATTGAAACTGATTATAAACTAACTGAAATAATTGATTTATCAACAAAGTATTACGATGTTGATGATTTAACGGCAAACCCCGCCAGTGGTTCTTATAAGATTGATGCAATGGTAATTATTCCTTGCTCGATGAAAACCTTAGCTTCTATTGCTAATGGTTATGCAGATAACTTAATAACCAGAGCCGCAGATGTAACAATTAAAGAACGAAGAAAACTCATCTTAGTAGTTCGAGAAACTCCTTTTAGCGCAATTCACCTTGAAAATATGTTGAAACTATCAAGATTGGGAGTTGTCATTGCTCCACCAATTCCATCTTATTACATAAAACCTAAAAATATCAAAGAATTAAACGAATATTTTGTAGGTAGAATTCTGGATCACATTGGTGGTATTGAAAGCGGGATAAAGAGATGGGGGAGCTATTGATTTACCCATTGATATAGTTCTCCAAGCAGAACTCGCTTGTCCTTATTGTCCTTAAGATTTTTTATGTTTGCTATATTCGTTAACCATAAGGAAGAACGTAACTCGTCTTTCAATGTTTTTATTTCTTTAATTGTGTGAATAAAAGTGTTGTTGTTGTAATCTTTCCAAGCGGATAATAGAAATTTATAAGCAAATCCTCCGATATCAGCACCTAATGCGATGCTTTTAGCAATATCGATTCCATTCCTTAGTCCACCAGTGGCTATAATCAATTTTTTAGTAACTTCTCTTACATAAAGAATGGTTAGAGGTGTGGGGATACCCCATTCTCTAAAAGAATCTGCAAGTCTTCTCGTATATTTTTCAAAACTAAAATTATCACGGTGAGATTCAATTGCAGCAAAACTAGTACCTCCAGTGCCTCCGACATCAAATCCATCGAAACCTAGTGAATCAAGCCTCAAGGCTAAATCTTTATTGAAGCCAGTTCCCACCTCTTTTGCGATTATTGGAATGTTAATTTCTTTTCGAATTTTTTGAAATTTTTCAAAGAAATTTGTGTAGGATATATTTCCGTTGCTTTGGACTAATTCGTGTAAAGCATTAAAATGAATGGCCATTACATCTGCTTTTACCATTTCAATACATTCAATAAAATCTTCTTTTTTAAAGGTGGAAGAATTAATTTGGCCTATTCCTATATTTCCAATTATCGGAATGTTAGGCGCAACTTCACGAACAATCTCAAATGACTCAATGGTTGAGGGATCTTCCAAGCCTATGCGTTGACTTCCTACGCTCATTATGATGTTTTCTTCTTCTGCGGCTTTAGCTAAAATTCTGTTTATTGCTTTAGAGATTGGATGCCCCCCGGTTATAGCGGAAATACAAATTGGAGCGGAAATCTTTTTATTAAAAAATATTGTTGTGATATCAATATCATCTAATTCGACTTCCGGAAGCGAATGATGAATTAATTTTATGTTATCAAAATAGTTTTTTATGTGTTGAACATTGGATTCAATTGGAATTATAAGATGTTCTATTTTTCTCATATATATCTCTGAAAGCTTTTTTTCGTCATGAATTCCACTAATGCTCGTACAGATTAAATTTTGATTGCTTAAAGCCTTAAAGATGTTGCCGTCCGTCAGACCGTTTATTACTTGAACTGGAATATTTAATCTACAAATTTCTTTAATCGAGTGAAGTTTTCCTCTAATACTTCCCGTAACATCAATCTTATTTCCTAAATCGGCTAATTTAATTTCATCTAACTCTTCAAGACTAATTTCTGAGGCTAATTTTATAATTTTTTTATCGTTTTTATTATCTTTAACAAAAATTCCATCTTTTTCAATAGCAAAAATAACTTTAGAAATGCCATATCTTTTCAGGTTTTTACATAATTCCAAAATTATGCGATCTCCAGAAATTATTGAAAAATTGCCTTCTTTATCAAGAATAATATCTCCATATAAAACGGGTAGAATTCCAAGATCAAGCGAAGTTTCAATTGGCTCGATAGATTCAAAAGAAATTTCGTTTAAGTGTTTGATAAAAATACTTGATGGTTGAATGGAAAGAACAGGATACTTTTTTTCTAAAAATTCTTCAATTATTTGCGAATTGAATTTAATCATCGCTTCGTGCGTTTTAGTTAGCCCAAATATCTGATTTTTAATAGAACTATTGATTCCTTGAGAAATCTTGTATTTTTTAGCAATCGGGTGTCCAAAGGATCCTCCTCCATGGATTAAAATTAATCTTCTATTAGCATCTATTATTTGTTGAATAGCACTTTTTATAACATCTTCTCTGATAGAAAAAGGAATATTTTTATCAGTTAATAAACTTCCACCCAATTTTAACAGAAATACTTCATCATTACTTTTCAATTTTAATTAACACTCATCCTATCATTGTTCTCCAGACATCATAGCCTTCTTTTTCGATATCCTTGGCGATATATTCTTGTATTTCTTCATTTTCTGCTAAAGCGATTACTAAACCACCCCGACCCGTCCCCGTCATTTTAGCTCCAACCGCTCCATTTTTTAGTGCTATTTCCACTAATTTATCGTTTATTTCTCCTGAAACTGTGATTTTTTGAAGTAATTTGTGGTTTTGATTCATTAATTCGCCTATAGTGGCAATATCACCTTCAACCAAGGCTTTTTTTGCTTTTTCTGATAGAGCCTTATATTCGTTTAGTATCGTCTCAAATTCTTCTGAATTAGTTTCCTTTAAACGCCGAACATCAGCAACTACTTCCGTTGTTGAAGCTGTTATTCCTGAATTTGCTATTACTAATGGTATCTTTTTTGGCGATTGAAGGAAGTCCATCGTATTTTTTCCACCACTTAAATTTTTCACAAACCAAATCAATCCACCATAAGTCGAAGCAGTATTATCAATGCCAGAAGGGGTTCCATGATAAGCTTTCTCTCCTTCGTACGCAGCCTCGTTTATCTTTTCATCGTCTAACTTTAGATTAAAGCTATCGTTGAGGGCACGAGCGAGAGATGTGCATTGAGCGGCAGAAGCGCCAACTCCACTCGCAGCAAATAAATTTCCGGTAAAAGCTATTTCAAGTTTTTGACTATCTGTATCTATTTTCAAATGCTCCAATACATTTCTAATTGATTGCATTGCCTCATCGTATTTCTTTTTTTTATAACCCGGTGTAGCGGGTCTCTGATCGTCGACAGTCCAGTTTTGTCCATTAACAACTTTAACATCTGCGGTTGTATAGGTACCTAATGCAGAAGCAATAGCGGGAAGACCATAAACTACAAAATGATTGCGTTTACTGCCGAAATTGGAAGTAAACTTCGCCAAAAAGAATGGTCTTACCATATCCTTTTCCAGTTCCCGTTTATTTCACCTTCACAGTACCTTTTGAACCATTAACAATAACGATTTGTCCAGTTTTAATACGATTAATATCAATTTTATCTACACATGGAATTTCACTAATTATACAACCCACCGCTATTATAGTATCGATTTCTTCGTTTACGATTGCTGCAGGGGCCATATTATTTTTCTTCATCCTGTACATCGTATACGACCCTACAGTCGAGCCTTTACCTGTAGAAAATACAAGAATTTTTCCTGTAATGGATTGTCCTTCAAGATCGTGCCCAACCTCAACAACTATACCGGTATCAGGATCTACGCCACCATAAAATGAAATCCCATCTTTGGTTACTATCGCTTCTGCCTCAGCAATTCCTTTATAGATTTTTCTTCCTTCTAGCTTCATTTAATCGCCTCCTCAACGCATTGTTCCATTGATCCAATTTTTACTTTGAATTTATTCTTTGCGCGGCCGTAATAACACGCCTTTGCTGAATCCACCATGATTCCCTTGAAGCGACCTTTAATTGGAGCCACAACGCAACATGTATCTGCAGCAAATTTTGCTCCAGCATCTTCAATAATTTTAGAATAACCGGCTTCATCAGCGATTCTTTTTGTAGGTCGAGCAGTAGTAATCCAAAATTCTTTCTTTACTTTTTTTCCTTCTAACAATTTTGCAATTTTCGCAATTTCGTGAATTGAAGCGTGAGGGCAACCTAAACTTACAAAATCTATCTCAAGATCGTCGTCAATAAGCTCAGCACGAGTCTTATCTAAATCGTCCTGATTAATCTCAACAACAATTTCACTTGGTTTAGTGTATTTATTATACTCAGGAGTAATTCCTTCCATATGGAATAATGCTGTTCCACCATAGGTAGCGACGGAAGCGCAAAAAGACTTAAGCTCATCAACGGTAGCAGAAGGAATCCCCGCAATATAAGGGATTTTTTTTCCTAATTCAACTAGTTTATCGCCAATTAATTTTCCCAGCACACCAAATTCGTCAGTACCTTTGATTGACGCGTTTATCTTAAACAAGACTTGGCTGTGACGATTTTCGTCCAAATGATAACCGTATTTAGGCGTTTTACCGGTTAAAGCAGCTGCCAATGCGCTGGGCCCTCCCTCTCGATTCGTTCGAGCTCCAATAACGGAGTTGGAATAACAAACAGCGCTACTTTCAGCCCAAGCAATGTGCTGTCCATAATGAGGTGCGTTTCCAATTAAATACGGTGTACAAGAACACGTCGTAATTATTCCCATTTTTGCAAAAGCATCTATAGCTCGATTCTGATTTTTAAAAAATTCTTCGTCTATCCCTAATGCTCGCCAATTTTCGCGATCCATTCCAGCGGGATTTAAAGTAGTTAAAACTCTGACTTTCCCATCTTCTGCCATTTCGTTTAAAAATTCCAACCCCGCTTCGCCAAGATTAGCGTAGGAAACTCCTGCTATTTGAACTCCATGAACATCAACCATACATTCAGCACCAAATATTTCGCCTAATGTGGTTAATATTTCCATGGATTTCTGGGCGGACTTTCCATGCTTTCCGTCAAGCATCTCTTTTTCTATTTGTTCTAATCTCATAATCCTTAATTGCTTTGTATTAAAAATATTTATTCAAATCTACTCTTGGGAAATCAGCTCTATCAAAACTCTTTCCTTTAGTCACAAGTGGTTTTGTTAAATCAAATCCCATTTTAGTTGTCATTTTCGTTCCCGGTTCTGCGCTAGGATCTAAACTACTTCCGGGTTCCTTATCTTTAATTATCATATTAACATCGCCTTGAAAGCGAGTTGCCATTGCCCATTCCACAGATAACGGGTCGTAAATATCAATATCTTTATCTACAATAAATATGTGTTTACAACTACTATGGCCAATAAATGCACCATCAATAGCTTTTTTACCATCTTCTTCTGACTTTTTATCAATTTGTACAATTGCATGTAACCATGAACATCCTCCAGGATTTATATTAACATCTAAGCATTTAACTCCAGTTTCGTTCACTTTATTGAAAATAGTTGGTTCTCTTGGCATACCCATCAATATTTTATGCTCAAGCGCACCGGGTAATAAGGCTTGCCAAATCGCGTCCTTTCTATGAGTTATTTTTTTCACTTCAAAAACGGGTTCTTCTCTCACAACATCATAAGTTTCTGTTAAGTCGACAAAAGGGCCTTCAGCGTGTTTTTCTTCTAAATAGACCCGCCCTTCTAATACAAATTCTGCTTCTGCAGGGATTAAAAGATCAACTGAATTTGCTTTAACAACTTTTATTGGTTCTAATGCATTTGCAATTTGTAATTCATCAACTCCAATATCCACAGAAGTAGCTCCAGCAATTAGAATGTTGGGAGTGTTACCTATACAAAAAGCAACGTCTAATTCACTATTTTTTTCTAAAAATGTATGAAAATGACGACCTCTAACTATTCGAGTAGAAAATTTGTCTTTGGAAAATTGCATAGCCCGATGAAAATCCATGTTTTGTCCATAATCAGGGTCTCTTGTGATTACGACAGCAGAACTTATGTAATTCCCGCCGTCCTTTTCGCAATGAAATAAAATTGGTAATTTATCTAAATCTACGCTTGATTCTATAACTTCTTGACAAAGAGCGTTTGATACGATATCTGGTTCTGAGCGTTCAGTAATTGCTTTTGAAAGCATTGGTATGATGTCTGCGGGAGTTACATTGAAATACGAAGCAATTACATTCTTAGTACAGAACATGTTGCCAACCAACCTGAATTCAGATTCTTTAACATTATTAAACATCAAGGGGGTTGGTTCTTTCTCTTTTAATATTCCAGAAATCTCTAAATTTTTCGAAGTCTCGACATCTACTTTTTGAAGGAGTCCTTTTTCATCAATTTTTTTTATATAATCTCTAAATCCCATAAAACTCGTCTCAAAATTTTATTTATCGTGATGCAATTATCAATTATATTGCTTTTTATTAGAGAAGTTTATGAAACACTTTTTATAAAACTAAAGGTTTTTACTTTTAACTATTTCCTTTAAAACTTCCTTTGCGTAATCTACTCTTATTTTTTTATCTTCTACTATTTTATTTGCAACCTCTTCAATCAAATTATCGGGTACACCAGCTAACCTCGCTATATTATGAGAATGTAGCACCATATGTCCCTTCTGTATCCCTTCCGCGGCTAAGGCTCTTAAGGCGGCTACATTCTGGGCTAAACCTAACGCCGCAGCAATTTGAGATAACTCTTCTGCACTCTTAACTCCTAAGATTTTCAGTGCTAAACGTGCCATTGGATGAATTTTTGTCATTCCTCCAACAATTCCAAGAGCTAGAGGAACTTCTATCTCGCCAACTAAATTACCGTCTGAGTCTGATTTAAATTTCGTAAGGGGTTTGTATTTACCACTCAAGGAAGCATAAGCGTGAGCTCCTGCTTCAATAGCACGAGTGTCATTTCCTGTTGCTAAAGTTAACGCAATTATTCCATTCATTATCCCTTTATTATGAGTCGTTGCCCTATAGGGATCGGCGAGCGCAAATTCATAAGCGTTTAAAATGCCCTCAACTACTTCTTCTCCACCTAATAAATTCTTATCAAATATTGCTTTACATTTCGCAATTCGATGTGTAGCCAAGTTGGATACGATTCGCAGATATATCTTCCCTTCACTAATTTCTTCTATATAAGGACTTACGGCTTCAGCCATAGTATTTACTACATTAGCACCCATAGCGTCCAATACATTAACCAGAAGGTGAAGGATTACCATTTTCCCTTTTCTTGTTTCTATTTCTCGAATCTCTATATCTAGAGCACCACCGCCTAGCTTATTTAGTAAAGGGTCTTGCTCATTTGCAATTTTTAAGATTTTTTCCTTATTTCTCTCTAAAATTTCCTTAGCAGCAGCAATATTTTTTAATTGAGTTATTTGGATTTGAGAAATCATGATTGATTTAACTTCTTCAGATTGAAAACCCCCGTTTTTTCTTGCTATCTTAGCTGCGTTAGAAGCAGCGGCCACAACCGAAGGTTCTTCAATCACCATGGGCAAAATATAATCTTTTCCGTTGATCCTAAAGTTTAAAGCAATACCCAAGGGCAATTGATAACTCCCAATTACATTTTCTATTAATGTGTCAATTTGAGTGGGCGTAAAATACCCCAAAGCTTGCAATAGTTTAATTTCTTCGTGTTTTAAGTTAATTAATTTAGCTAATTGATGTTGGCGTTCTTCTAAGGATAATTTATAAAAACCCGAAATATCTGAACGAATTTCTTGCATCTTTTTATTCATATTAATCTTAATTTGAATTTATTTATATCATCTTCTAATTGTCTTGCCTTAGATAATTTTGAACTATTGATTAATAGGAAGGTGAAAAATAGAAGATGTCATTATTTAACTATAATTTTAAAACATAAATTTAAGATCTTGGGGGGAAATCTTAGCCGATATCGAGCATTGGACCCCATTACCCCCAAACTTTTTGAACTGGAACATACAATGGACTCCAATTTAATAAACCAATAGCGTTATAGTTTGTTTCTTCTTTATTTTCAAGGCGCCTGATCTCGTACTCTAAACAAGCTCCCTGTTTAACGTTAGCAGCAATCCTTACTAAACCGTTATAAAGGTAGTTAAGATTGTTTTCGTTATGATTTACTATAGGTTCTGACTTTAACACCGCATATAGTGGAAAAAACTTCTCGTGTAAGCCAGAGTGACCTTTTGGACAATGGTTTAAACCTTCTATATTAGGAAGAATGCATCCTTCGTCGCAAAAATGAAGAGTAAAACCTCTCTTATTATTCTTTTCGTGTTCGACTATTTCTCCTAAAACTGTTTTCGGTAAGAATTCATCTGCCTTTATCTTCTCATACTCTTGTATAGTCTTGCGTTCTTTATTTTCTATAAAATCATTAATCTGGGGATGTTGGCTTACAATTTCTTTAAATCTTTTCTGTACTTTTAGTAATCCAGAAATGCAAGTAGCTCCTGAGCCGTAAGAACCGAAATAGATGACATCGTTAACGTGACTATATTCTTCCATTATGAAGACTATTTGGCTCCAGATGCTCGCGTTGTAGCTGTTCCCAAAATGCGAAGGCACTCTTAATTGTGGAAGAACTTTACTTTTAACATTTGCTATAAGTTTGTTTGATATGGTCTCTAATGTTTCGGAGGAATAACCCCTCTCTTTCAGTTTCAAATATAACCACTCTGGTAAAACAGTAATATCGTGCATAAAAGAATCAAGCTTCTTAAGGATGGACGATTTTATTTTATTTTTTTTAACCTTTGGAAGGTACTGAATATGTTTTATCCAGCGTTTTTGGATTATCTGTTGCATAATTTTTATTGGTAGTTTAGAAAAAGGTGCGTGAAATGTGTAGTAATCAGCGTGAAAATCCCCTATATTATTAATTAAATCGTCGTATGCTTTTAATTGAAAATTGAGATAAGTTTTTACTGAATAATGACCAAAAACTTTAGCGTTTTTTTCATTAGCGGGGCGGAAAAAATCGTCTACATTTCCTGATACTTTCCCAAACTTTTCACCAAAGGTCGCAACCCTAGGGTTTTTTGAAATAACTAAAGCAATTGCTCCTGAACCTTGAGTAGCCTCACTTGGACTGCCTAGTTGATACGAAGAAATATCAACACTTATGACAAGAGCTTTTTTTATAATCTCTTTTTCTACCAAAGCAATCGCGTTGAGAAGGGCTAAAGTTCCACCAGCGCACGCGTTATAAACATCTTGACAAACTGAATTGGGTGAAATCCCTAACAATTCGGCGAAGATGTTTGAAACCGACTTTACTGCATAAGTTATTGTCTCTGTTCCTACGAATAACGCATCAACGCTTTTAGGAGATATGCCTCCCTTTACTAACGCTTGATATCCTGCCTTCACTCCTAGAGAAATGATATCCTCGTTAACCTCTGGTATTCTCATTTCTATTGCCATAAGACCCTTTTTGTATTTATTAGGATCTATTTTCCGCTCAACAGCAAGATCTTTTAACTTGAGGAAATATTTAGGGGCATAAAACCCTACACTATCGATGCCGATATCGGAAAACAAATGGTCGTTGCTTAACATTAGGGATCTCTCTTTTAACGCTGGTTCTAATTGGTTCGATTGATAAATTGATTTTAAAAAAGTAATGTTTATTTAATAAAAAACTTATCTAAGTTAAATTACTTTTATTAAGTGAGGTAGTTATATAATATTTCTTAAATTTCTAATAATATCAACAGTTCAAATTCTTAAAAGTGGTAATAAGACAAAAATTTGAATTGTAATTCAAAAAATAAAAATTTATAATAGATAAATTTCATTATTCCTATTAATAGTAGTATCAATTGTAGTAATTGTAATAATTTCTCTAAGGGTTTAAATTATCTTGGAAGAATTAAAGGACATACCCGCAAATAATTTGCCTAAGCACATTGGTTTAATTCTAGACGGTAATCGTAGATGGGCAAAAAAAAATATGCTTGAAGCAAATGTGGGCCATTTAATAGGGTACGAGAATTTAAAGGATAGGTTATTTGACTTCTTTGACGCAGGAATTCATTATTTGAGCATTTATGCCTTGTCGCTTGAAAATGCACGGAAGAGAAGTGTTAACGAACTTAAATATATTTTTAAGATAATTTTAAAAGCAGTGGACACGGTAATAAGTGAATCAACTGTAAGAGAAGAGAAAGTCAAATTTAACGTAATTGGCCGAGTACATTTGCTACCTGAAGATGTCCGGGAGAAAATCAAAGAATTAATTGAATTTACAAAGGACCATAACCAAAATTTCATTAACTTGTGCATTATGTATGACGGCCAAGAAGAAATCGTAGACGCTATGAAAAAGATAATGGAGGATAAAATAAATTCCGAAGATATTACGCGAGATTTAATCAAGAGTTATTTATATACGAAAAATTTTCCTGAGGTAGATTACATAATTCGCACTGGCATGGACGATGGCGCTAGAATCTCGGGATTTCTGTTATGGGACGCATCTTATGCAGAGTTCAAATTTAGAACTGATTTATGGCCTGATTATAATAAAGAAATGATAATTGAAGATATCAAAGATTACATGAGGAGAAATAGAAGAAAGGGTAAATGAAAAAGAAATGAAGTTTTCTTTTTGTAAAAATTTAAAATCAATAAATTTTATATTGTTGATACTAAGGTAAAATGGCACTTTTACGCATACATTATTAATTCGTAATAAATATCTGTTATGCGTAATTAATAGAAATATTAAATCTAAATAATATACACTAATATGGCTATCTCAGACGCTAATCAAATAATCTCCATAACTATAAAAAAATTTCCTCAAAATCTTCTAATTCCTAACTTAAAAAATTCTGTTTCCTTAGAAGTAGTGAACTATTCTAAAAAGGAGGAACATTTTAAATTTGTTTTTGAGGGAGAAAATCTAGAGATTGAGGTTAAACCAGACGAGTTCAACAAAGAAGTTCTATTTAAACCGGGAGAAACTAAGAAAATTGATTTAGCGTTGAAACCAACCACTAATGGATACGGAAAATTAACAATTAATGCCTATTGGATGAAATTGGTCGAATATATGGTAGATGTACAAAAGGTTAGAGAGACAATTTCTGCGAGTAAAATAAATAAAATTTTGAAAAAGATACAAGTTCTCAAATTCGATGATGGCAATGGTTTTAACTCAAAAGACTTTTTTATAACCTCTAGTAAAAATGAAGTTAAGAAAATTGAGAAGGAAATTAAAGATTTAATAAAAAATTATAGCGAGACACAAGAAAACTCACAAAATTCCGATACACCTTTATTAAAGGGAGGCATTGGGGTTAGGCTTGTTGAAATTGATAGCCAATTAAGGGTTCTAGCAAAATCATATCTCTCGATAGGTGATTTTTTTAAGGCGTTAGAAAGCTCGTTAAAACTATCCGATGAAGGAGAAAAAATAAAATTTTATTATAACTTAATTAGGGCTAATGCAACAGTTAATTTAGACGCTACTTTAGAAGTTATTAAAAAATTAAACGATAATAATAAAAAAAATCAGATAATAGAAAAAATAGCGCTTGACTTACTAAAAACTAATCAAGATCACGTTATTAGGGTTCTTTCTTTTATAGACGACGCTTCATTAAAGGAAAAAGTACTTATTAACATCATTAGCAAATCTCTGGAAAATGGTTTTAATTTAGCTCTTAAATTTTCCGAGTCTATTGAAGATGAGATCGTTAAAATTAAAGTATTATTTAAAATCATAAAAAAATTACATGAAAAAAATAATAATGCAGTAATTCTTAAAATTATAAATCAAATCAATCAAATTATTCTCAATTCTAATAAAATTGTTTTATCAGCTAAAAATTATAAAAATC
>JAUWZT010000210.1 GCA_030615145.1 Promethearchaeota archaeon
AAAATTATTGGACTCTATAAATAATATATTTCATAGGAAAGATTTTTAATTAACAATCTAACATAATTCTTACAGGCGAATATAATATGGATATAAAACGACATGCAGGTGCTGATAGAGAAATACCCCATGCCCATCTATACCATACATTACTACCAGTAATATTCTGGGTAATTTGGTTTTTGGATTTGCAAGTATTTCAATTAACCACGTTTTTAAACGATTACATACATTTGTTAATACGAGTACCTGTATTTATTGTAATATTTGGCATTGCCTTGGTTTTTATTTGGAAATCTCATAAACTATTATTTCAATCACATAAGCCACCAAATCAATTACAATCTGGAGGAATCCTTAGGTATGTTAGAAATCCTATGTATCTTGGGATATTATTAATCTATGTTTCTTTGATATTCTTATCTATTTCACTGATTAGCATTGTTGTATTCATCATCGTGTTTCTTGTGTATAATAAAATGGTTAATTTCGAAGAAAATATCCTTGAAGCTAAATTTGGGGAAGAATATAAAGAATATCAGAAAAGTGTGCCCAAATGGATTCCAAACCCGTTTAAAAAGGAAAGAAATAGTTTGAGTATTTTAATAATTCGGAATTCTTCCGATTCTTAATTTTTTCAATAGTCGTTTCTATTTAATTAAAAAAATGCGAATAATATTGTCATAAGCATATTAATTTTTCACGAAGATTATAATAATTTTTATTAAATCCTTTTCTAAATATAATAAAATCATCTTAAATTTCTAAATGATGTTACAACTATGAAAAAGAATTGGTATAAAAGTAAAGTGTTTGTAATTACAGGAGCGAGCGGTGATATCGGTAGCGAAGTTTGTCGTCATTTTGCTCCTTTAGGAATGAGGATGTACTTATTAGACTTACCTAATTCGCCTTTAGAGGGGCTTGTAGATGAATTGAAAAAACTAGGAGTGGATTATGTGGAAGCAATTATCTTAGATGTAACAAACCGAGAACAAATTGAAGTAGTTTTTAAAAAGATTGGTGAGAAAGAGAAGTATATTGATATCATAATTAATAATGCCGGAATTGGAAGCAAATGCTCAATAACAAATAAAGGAACGTTTGAAGAGTACAGAAAAATAATGTCAGTAAATGTAGACGGCATGTGGCTCGTACTTCAAGCAGCTCTCCCTTACATAGGACGACCTTCTCCAACGAAAAAATACCCAGATAGAAGGGAAGGACAATTAATATTTTCTTCGAGTGCTGCGGGAAAGACCGGTGTCCCTAACATGGCAGCATACGCTATGAGTAAAAGCGCAATTATAACCTTAGCAGATTCGATTCGGTTGGAATATAAAATGAACGGCCATAAAATTGATGTAATTACTTCGGTATCCGCTCCTGCTAATACTAAATTCTATAACACACCAGAAATGGTGAACTGGGTTAAAAGTTATCAAAAGAGAGGCTTTTTATTTAAATTTGTCGAGCCTCAAGATGTTGCTAATCGAATCTTAAAAGCTTCACGCAAACGTAAGAAAGAGGTATATGTGCCAAGATTTTGGTGGTTAATAGGCTTTCTATTCGTTTTCAGCCACGGTTTAATAGGGAACTTGCTTATAAAAATTGAGAAAATCCAGAAATAAGCACCAATGATAAACATATGCTTATAATAATCGTTTTTATCCAATTTAATCCCTTAATCGAAATTTTTATAACTTTTTTAAATAATATTGTTAAGTTAATTTAAACTACATCTTATAAAAGAATTGAGTTAAAATAAATCTAATAAGAGAGATTTAAGTATTAGAAATGATATGAGATTTTTAATAAACATAACTCTATTAAAAAAATAAATTTTTAAGAAAAAGTGTTAAAACCTATGGCTATTCAAATAAATAAAATGATCTTATATGGGATTCTCAATGCGTTAATGTACATTGCTTTACCGCTAATTCTCTTTGAAGTAATCTCAATGATTGCACCTATGACATTTAGTCAAGAATTCAAAATTTCCATAATCATTATTGGAATTATTGGTACTGTTTTTGCCATGTTAAGGTATGCTTTTCCCAAAGACACTTCTGCGAATCGTCTTATGGCGTTTGGTTCTTCAATATACTCCGGGATTTACTTGTTTTATCTTTTCGGGGGCTTTACATCCGATGTAAAAGTAGGGACATATTCAATAAATTTACCTGCTCTTCAGGTATTTTTAGGTTTACAAGTCATAGCTTGGTTATTATTAGGTTCATCTGGGATTAAGGCATTGCAATACCTAATTGAAGCAATAGAATTACGAAAAAATAAAGAATATCGTGTAAAATTTAAACTTAGTCACATTTTTAAAGTATTAGGTACGATGTTAAGTCTTATCATATTTGGTTATCTTGGTAGCATTGCTTATAGTGGAATGAATCTCGGTTTTAATTTTCACGATACATTTCCAATAGAATGGGATACAGGTGTTCTACTTCTTGATCCAAGCGATGATAATATTAGTGTCACGTTTACTTTTGATCTCGACAACCAAGGATTTTACGCTATTTATGATGTTTATATCGACGCTGAGTTTCATACAGTGGCTAGCGCGAATGAAACAGCTCTTCCTGTAGGAGTTAAAGTAGGAGAATCAATAGATACCTATTTTAGTACGTTTCATTCCTTCACAAATAATATCGATAATAACATAACAATTATAATAGACCCAACTTATATAGAGGGATTAATTACTACAGATGCAACTTTAGCGCTTAAAATCTCATTTTCTACATTCTATGCAGCAATCCTCATTAATTTGAATGGTAGTGTTAATGTTCCGTGGACTCACTTAATTTAACTACTAAAAATTCTTCTTTCTTTTTTTATTTTCAAGTTATAGTTTCTTATCAAAATATAAGCTAACAGCTTCTTTGAGTTACTTAATAATTTATATCCAATTACTTTAAATTTGAGAAATCTCAATTTTTTAATATGAACGACGAAGAACCGCCAAGACCTAGTGGATTACCATCGGATTCTAAAGCGCCATTATTTGACACTAAGGATATTTATGGAAACGAAATCAGCTTAAAAAAACTTCTTGATGTTTATAACGGAGTGTTAATTGATTTCTTTAGAGGAAACTGGTGAAGTCATTGCAAAAAACATTTAACGCTACTAACCGAAAATATATCTGAATTCGAGAAAAGGAATATTAAACTTATGTCAATAGCAAGCGATAGCGAAAGACTTTTATTAAAATTCAAGGAAGAAAATAATTTTGCTGTAGATTTGATATCTGATCGCGGAGCTAAGATTGCGAAAGATTACGATGTTTACTGGTTTGCTCCCGGTGGAGGAGGGACTATAAATGTTAAACAAGCGGTACCGAGCAAATTTCTAATAAACAAGGACGGAAAGATTATTTGGACTTATATTGGTAAAGATAAAACTGATAGGCCTTCAATAAAGATGATGACAGATATAATTGACGAAAAATTATAGAATCCCTTAAGAATGACTCGTGTGTAAAAACAATAGACGCACGATGACGAGCCCTGCAAGGTTTTAAGGGATATTACTTCTTTTTTTTAGATTATTAGGACTAAAATAAAATTATAAAGAAAAAAATAGATATTTTAACTAATAAGTATAGAACCCCTTTCCAGATTTCCTTCCTAATTCGCCTTTATCAACCATATCTTTAAGAGCCTGCGGCGGTTTATCGTTTAGATCTCCGCTTTCGTTATAGTAAGACATCTCGATATCCCAAACTACATCTAACCCGATTTGGTCCATCAAAGCAAAAGGTCCGTGTCCCATCCCAGTGTATATCTTCCACGCTTGATCAACTACTTCAAAATCAGCGTGTCCACCCGCCCATATTTTCAAGCTTTCTTTTTTAATTGCACGCCATACTCGGTTAAATACAAAACCAAAACATTCTTTTTTAACAATTAACGGCGTTATATCTATGCTTTCAACCCAATTCTTCCCTTTTTGAAAAGACTCGTCGCTTGTTTCGCTCCCTCTCATTATGTCTGCCATAGGAGATATTGTTAAATGGTAAAAGTGGATATTCAACACTTTATCTTTTCTATTGACAGAGTTTTCAAGCTTCGATATGGGAATTGAGGAACTATTAGTCGCTATTATAGCATGTGGCGGTGCAAATTTGTCGATCTCAGAAAATATTTCTTTCTTCAAGTCCAATTTTTCTGGTATTGCTTCTATAATTAGATCTGCATCTTTTACAGCTTCCGCAATAGTATCGTGGAATGATACATCTCCAGAAACCTTTTTTATCCTTTTTCTTCTCGCAATTTTTCTTGTGTATTTATCAAACCCTTCGGTATTTGCGTCGTACATTCGTATAGAATAATTCTTATCCGCAGTTTTTTCAACAATTTGCTTTCCCATGAAACCTATTCCAATAATGGACACAACTTTAATTTCATCAACCATTTTTTAATCTACTAATTTTTTTTAATCAAGTTACCTTTAGATTTCTCTCTTTAAGTAGTTGATAGTTTAAAAAAGTCTTCGAGCAAATTCCAATAAACAAATCTCTACAAATATGTCTAATTATTCTAATTACTCCATAAATATATATTCAAGTTTATATCCAATAGTTAATAATTAACTTTTTACAAGAAATCTTTCTTTAGAATTTAATTTACAAATCAAAAAAAAATATGAATTCCACAAGGAGATTAGATTAAAATGGTACAAAAAAAACCAGCTTGGTATGAAGCACCTGTAATCAAAGATATGATGGGATTAATGGGTGGTAGAGCGTTAAGAGGTGCAATGGCCGCTTATTTATCGTCTAAAATTTATGTAGGAAAGGCGGCGCTACTACGAGTTGCACGATACCTAGAAGCTTCTTTGGACAAAGAAGACAGAAGAGCGTTAATTATAACAGATTCTTTTACTCAAAAATATGCCAAAAAGGTAACAGATTATCTTGACTTAATTGAAATGGAATACAAGGTCTGGTCTGGTGCAGAGCCAGAGGTGCCAATCCCGACTATCTATGCGGGTGTTAAAGTATGCGAGGAATTTAAACCGCAAGTACTGTTTGCATTAGGGGGCGGCAGCGTTATGGATACGACAAAAATGGTGATGGTTAAATATGAAAAACCAGAAACAAATCTTTTAATGATTTTGCCATATTTCGGTTCGTTAGGATTGCGAAAGAAGATGAAATATTTTATTGCGATACCAACGACATCTGGAACTGGTTCCGAAGTAACCCAAGTTGCCGTAATTACTGATACTGAAAGAGATCCTCCTAAAAAAATTGAAGTGTTAGCTGACGAGTTGTGTGCAGACATCACGATTCTATATACGGATTTTGTTAAAGATATGCCTCCATTTCTGACAATGGCAACAGGTTTGGACGCATTCTCTCACGCTATGGGAAGCTTCGTGTCAAATTGGGGTAGCCCATATATTGATGCCATGAATTCGACCGCGATAAAAGAAGTAGTAAAATACCTTCCTCGTGCGTATAAATACGGTGCAAAGGATATAGAAGCTAGAGATCACATGCAGATGGCTGCATTAATGGCGGGAATAGGATTTGGAAACACAATACCTGGAATAGACCATTCACTAGGGCATAGCTTTGGGAAGATTTTTGGTGTACATCACGGGCTTAGCGTTGGGATGTTCTTGCCTTATTCTATTGACTTTCAAGCAATAGTTACTGATAGATGGAAATTATTATGCCCAATTTTCAATGTTAAAGTCGAAAACAAGAGTAGAGACGAATTGTACAAAGAATTTCTTCAAGCCGTCAAAAATTTTATAGTCTCACTTGATTGTCCTATATGCGTAAAAGATTTGAAAAATCCTGTTATTAACAAAGAAGATTATTTCTCTAAACTAGATTTATTA
>JAUWZT010000222.1 GCA_030615145.1 Promethearchaeota archaeon
TTGCATAACAACTAACATTTAAATATACGAGGACTATTATCCATAAGACAATTTGTTTTTTCGACTTTTATTTCAACTTTTTGACTGCTTTTAGCAGTCAAAATTTACCTTAAATTTTTATTAATTAGACTTTTAAAACAATATTGTTGACTGTGAATTTAATTTTATTATTATCACGCATTAAAAATGCTATAACAGCATATTTAATATGTAAATATTTTTATATAGCATATAATTAATTATTCTAATATAACCTTTCTTTTCCCATTGGTTAGAAGATTAATGAAAAGGTGATAAATTGACGAAAACTTATGCAGAAATAAACGAAAAAATTATTAATGGTAGTGTAGTAGTTGTTACTGCGGAAGTAATGATAAATATAGTTGAAGAAAGAGGCATTAAAGTAGCTGCTGAAGAGATTGATGTAGTAACCACAGGAACCTTTGGACCAATGTGTTCTAGTGGCGCTTTTCTAAATCTTGGGCACGCTGACCCTCCGATTAAGTTCGAACACCTATGGTTAAACGATGTTCACGCTTATCATGGGAACGCGGCCGTCGATTGCTATATTGGGTGCACCAGAATGGCGGATGTTAGACCGTTTGAATACGGGGGAGGTCATGTTATCGAAGATCTCGTTTCTGGAAAACCGATAAGGCTTAGAGGAAATTCAAACACTACTGATTGTTATCCTTTAGCTAGAGTAGATACGGAAATAACTCTCGATAACATCAATCAAGCCATATTATGCAACCCTAGAAACGCGTACCAACGATATGTGTGTGCTGTGAACAGCTCCGATAAAACTTTGTATACATATATGGGTAAGTTATTACCAAAATTAGGAAACGCTCATTATGCAGGAGCAGGATGTTTAAGTCCTCTAAATAACGACCCTAATTACGAAACAATTGGACTTGGCACAAGAATCTTTCTTGGTGGCGGTATAGGGTATGTCATTGGGGAGGGAACTCAACATAATCCATTAGAGCGATTTGGAACTTTATTTCTTAAAGGAGATTTAAAACAGATGAGTTCTGAATATTTACGTGGCGTAACCTATGAAAAGTATGGTACTTCTATGTTTATTGGCGTTGGAATTCCAATTCCAATTTTAAACGAAGGTTTGGCTAAGAAGACCGCAATCAAAAACGAGGATATTTTAACAGACATAGTTGATTATAGTGTACCTAGAAGGGACAGGCCAATATTAAAACAAGTTAGTTATAAAGAATTAGAAAGTGGTTATGTTGAGATTAATGGAAAGAAAGTCAAATGCTCGTCGTTATCGTCCCTATTTTACGCGCGTAAGATTGCTGAAACACTTAAAAACTGGATTAACGAAGGTAAATTTTTCTTAAACCCCCCCGCAGAGACGCTCCCTACAAACACAATTTATAAACCAATGAAACAAACGTCCGAATTGAAGTTTGTAAAAGAATTTAAAAAGCAGGCGATCAAATGTTTTGATGATTGTGATTTAAAGAAAGTTGCTGAGAAAATTATAGAAGAGAATATGAATCACATCGTTATTACAGATCGAGAAAACTATCTAAAAGGAATCGTGACTAGTTTTGATGTGACCAAAGCAATTGCTCAAAATAAAAAAGAATTAAATGACATTATAACAAAAAAAGTAATTACTACTACGGACAACGAACCAATTGGACTTGCTGCCAGACGAATGAAAAATAACAATATTTCAGCATTACCGGTTGTTGATGAAAGTAAAAGAGTAATTGGAATAATTACTTCGGAGGAGTTGATGTAATACGACTATAATTAATTGCACCTTACCGTTCGGAGCTATAAGAGACATTGACGACTATTCGAAAATCATAAACGAGATTTTAAAATACGATATTACATTTAACATTCTAAAATTTTCTACGGGAACGAGTGGCGTGAACTTCTTGTTAGATGTTCCTGAAAATAAAATGAAAATAATTACTGACGCTTTAGAAAGAAACGAGGTAGTTGTAAATAAAAAGGGAAGGGTCATCGTTGACGACGATAAGTGTATTGATTGTGGTGCTTGTATATCTCTTTGCCCAACCGACGCTCTGCATTTTAACGTGGATGAACGCTTAGAATTATCGTTTGAAAAATGTATAGGGTGTTTATTATGTATCGATTCTTGTCCAAGGCAAGCTATTGAAAAAATGTGAATTTTCTTTTTAATTAATAAATAAGGATAGTTTGAGTGAAATTATTGTTGTGTTATAATTTCAAATATCTCCTCAAGACGAGGGGTTTTTCTTCGCAAAGTAATACAGCGTTCTTCTTCACAGCCTCGTAAAATAGCAATTAATTCGTTTAAATGGATTGTTGGGATTGTAAGTTTTTCGTCGAACCACTTTTCAATCTTTTCTCGATATTCTGGTTTACTTAAGGTATATAAACAGGTTGGGCAGGGCATTAGAATAAAGTCTGCTTCAACGTTTTCTGCGCTTTTTAACTTGCTATAAGTGATTTTAAGAGCTTCGCGAGGATTTATTAACAATTGACTGGCCCCCCATCCACAACAATTCTCTCTTTCTTGGTAATCGACGGGAACCCCCCCAAAAAGCTCAATGAGCTCCTCTAATTTAGTTTTACTCCCTAAGTAATTTTCCACATTTTTCTTATCTCTCGATAAATTTAAGTAATGACAACCGTAATGGACGGCCACTTTTAAGCCTCTTAAGTCGAATTTTAGAGCATTGAGAAGGTGGTCTCGAATTAAGTATAAAAAATCTAAATCGTGAACTAATTTAAGTTTTGGATTTTCTAAAATGTCGTACATTCCAGGATATTTTTCCCCATCAGCTTTTTTCTTGACTGAATTCAGGATTTTCTGGGTTTTATTTCTCACTTCTGTATTATTTAAAAAGTCTCGCCCTCTGAGAAGGGAATTGTAGCATCCGTTGCAACTAAATAATACGATGTCTGCTTGCCGATTCATTTCGCTAAGGTTCCTCTCGTTAATTGCGGAAAATTGGGCTCTTGTTATTAGATTTCTTTGAAAAAACGTTCCACTGCAGCAAGATTGATCGTTACATATAGACACATCTAACTGTAGTTCTTCTAAGAGATCTTGAAACCCCCATCTTACGCCTGGAAAATATTTTTCTAAACAAGCTTTAAATAAGCATAACTTCTTACCTTTAAAAAATTCTAAAGGGTTTTCAGGGTATTTCTTTTTAATTTCTTGTAAATCTAAAGCTAAATTATTAAAATTCATTTTGTCTTATTCAATTAATCTTTGTTTTAATTTCTATTTCGTTTTTTTCTTAGTTTTCTTATTTTTTTTGCTTTGGTCGCTTTTACTTGCTTTAAACACATATTTAATTCGTGCAAAGTTACAAATTTCGTAAATTTCATCAACTCGCTCCTTTGGTAATTTATTTCCCAATGGATCTTCTACCACAGTGCCTTGAGTTAAAAATCTCTCCGACATCTCGACGTATTTTCTCAAATCGTTATATTTTGGTCCATGACCTTTTTTAAAAGATTCGTTCCTAAGGTTGATTATAAGTAAGGGGATGTTTATATTTTCTTTAGGACAAACTCGTTTACATCTTTCGCATAAATAGCAATACCAAATGTCAGAATCTTTCAAAACGCTTTTATCGCCGCGAAGAACTTTCTTAATAATTTTTCTACTATTAAAATTTGAAACTTTTTTTGCAGGACAATCCCCTACGCACTTTCCACACGAAATACATTGAATGATATTTTTATTTTCGTCAACATCATCAACAAGTTCTTCGTAAAATTCCCAATTCCAATCTAAATCTGTGTAATCGTCCATCTTATTAATGATCTCAAAATTAATCTTGAATATTTCACTACCTAAAAGAGAATCATCATTGATTGTAAAAAAATTATTGTAATTAGAAATATAAGGAAATAATTAAAAAAAAAGATTTATTTTTTAGTGAATATAGCTTGCATCCAGCTTGGGAGGATAAACCCACCATAAAATTCGAACTCCCTGATAATTAATAATATTCGCGTTATAACTACCATTATAGCTAATAAGGGGTCAGTTGGATTTTCAAAAATCGTACCAAGTAATGAATCTAAAACAGCAGCAATCGTAAAAGTGAAAAAAGCTGCGCGAAGCAGTTTTCCTTTTAATCTCACATCCCGATCTTCCGACTTCACTGATTTTTGAGCAAATATCATTCCAGTTACAAACATAATTAAAATTACGAGCATTAAAGATATGCTGATAAATATTCCGAATTCCACTGTAAAAGGCCTTAATGGATTGATAATTCCAATTTGATCAATATCCGTAATTAATAGATAAAAGAAGATGATTTCAAAAATTATGCCAAAAAAAACCGTTAAAATTACAGTTAACTTTTGCTTTTTTTTATTAATCATATCTGTGTAGGCGATTAGCCAAACTAAAAGGGCGACCGGCATAGTAACATTACCGATAATAAAATACCAATCAATTGCGAGAGATTCTTGAAAAAATATGTTCATAATAAAACTAATTGAATCAGGAAACCACGGTGTTGCAACTCCAATTCAGGAAATACCTATATAAATGTAAAGCCTCGATTTATATTGAAAATATTTAGCTAGTATTGAAAAACCAATTATTAACGAGATTATAACAAAGATTAAACTGAAACTCCCTTGTAAGTAATCTACAAGTTCTAATGCCAAAATTATCTCCTAAATTTGTTTTTTATGAAAAGTTAATGCTGATCAAAATTTGATTTTAATATTTATAAAGGTTTTTCGAACTAATCTTTGTGATATGTTTTAGGATAACATAGAATTAGAATTAATGTAATTAAATTACATTATAATCTAAAATTGAAGGTTGGCTGTTAAGCTGGTTAACTAACAACTTTAAATGAAACAAATACTGATCTAAACTAATTTCTTGCTTCTGATACCTTTCTAACAACAACTTAATAATGTAGTACGGAGTAAATTTAATAAATCGAATATCGGTAAATAAATAAACTAT
>JAUWZT010000007.1 GCA_030615145.1 Promethearchaeota archaeon
ATTTCAACACGCACCAACTCTCCGAGAATCCACTTGTTTACATCTTTCAACAAGAAACGTATTTGATTTGTTATTTTTTTATTAATTTCAGAGTCTATTATTTTGGTTAACCATAAACCCCCTCCTAACCTATAAGCAATAATTTTTATTAATGGTTCAAAAAGAGGTTCTAAGACTTGTCTCATCATCCACGATTTTGGAATGACACTCATATTATCTGTGTCAAAATTAGGATCGTTGAGAATGGGGTTTGTCTCATCAACAGATAATTTTGGCATAAAACTTAATAATAGAATTAAAGCAAATATAGCGGAGATGCCGTTTATTGTATAAGAGCCCCCAATCTTCTTAATATCGTCTCTATTTATTGAAACATTAGCTAAAAACATACATATAAAAACATTTCTGTCGAAGGCATCAGACACATAGGTATAACCTAATTCCTCATTAATTATTAAATATTTTTCTTCAAGGATTTCAATAATATCATCGGGAAATGTGTAAAAAGTGTAAACCTTCTCTTCACTTTTTCTAACATCCTTTTTTACAACTAACTCTTTTGAAACCAAACCAAACATTTTAATCAGTTCTTCAAGTTGGTTTTTTATGTAATGACGAGGTTTATTCGGATCGCCAAACATGGCATAAAATTGATGATCTATAATATGAAAATCATTTCTTTTACTAAAGGCTTCTACCATCCTATTTATTATTGGTCCTTGTGTTCCTGAAGCGATTACTTTTGCTTTTGATGTTACAAATCCATTTAATAACTCATTTATAATAAAATCTTGTTCATGAGTTCTAGACTTCAATATTTTATCAAAAGCTTCAGAAAAATTTTTTGTATTTGGAAAAAATGCGTTTTGAATTTTATCATTTATTGATTTTAAAAAAATATCACCATTATTCTTTGGAAAGTGGAGCTTCATATTATTCAGTCTTTGTACTAGAGCCTCTTTTGCTCCTGGGAGGTTTTCTGCATCTCTTTTTTCCAATTCATCGATAGCTTTTTCTAATCCTTTTGTAAATTGCTGAAGTAATTCTTTCCATGTAGGGTCTTGAATTTCTGCCATTATTTTCACTATAGATTATAATTATTTTATTATTTACCAATTTAATTCTGCTACTATTTTCTTTAAGGCATCAATTAATGGATTTATAAGCTTTTTATCATAAAGGTTCGGAGAACTTACTCCTCTTTGGGCTTTCCAACCCATTTGTGTTCCTTCCCCCATTTCTCTTTTTCCAAATTTTAAAATATTGCTTAGGTCTCGCATCCACCAATAAAATCTTAACCATTTTTTATTTGGATTATCTTTAGAATGAATAACTGCCAAAGCTTTCCATTCTCCCATTAGCCACTTTACTGTAATACCGCTTACAGGCAAATAATAATTTATGGGAAAATTAGCTTGAAAACTTAAATCGAGATCTTTAGAAATTATATTAAAGATTGGCTGGTTAAACCCTTCTAATACGACGATTTCACCGCAATATTGGCATTCATAATAAGATTTCATTTTTTTCATTTTTTTTTGACATTTTGGGCATGTCCGGTTTTCAATAATTCTATATTTGATAATGTCTAAGTTTTTTTCTTTTTCTAAGGTTTCTTTTGTTTTAGGTTCTCGTTTTCCGTACTTCCCCTTCCAAGTCCATATCTCATCGAAAGAGTCATTAATTTGTTCTAATGCAATAATAACATTATTCAGAACATCCTTATCATAAATCTTAAACATCCCAGCATGTTGATAACTTTTCCACCAAGAAAGTCTTACGTATTTCTCATTCTTTAAGTAAGCACTATGACAAATCAAGACAGCGAATAAACGGGTAACACTCTTATTGAGGATAATCCCAGACTCCGCAATCTCATAAGCTTTATTAAGCGAAACATTTTTATGAAACCACTCCCCATCTAGAAAATTACCTACAAGGGATTCTTCTTCTTTTTTTTCTACTTCTATACTCTTTTCCTTAATGATTTTCTTACATTGTGGGCATTGAAAAATCCCTGTAACTAGGGGTTCCATTTCAACATTACATGCAGAACATTTCATATTTAGTCATCATTACTGGTTATAATATACCTTTCATAATCTAAATTTAATAATTTTAATTCTTTCTTTGTAAATCTTGTAATCTTACTTTTAATTTTTACCAATTCTTCTCTAAGATCGATTAAAGCGTTTTGAATATTATTTACGATGTTTTCTTCGTTAAAAGACACTTTCTCGATGAATTCAAGATAATTGTACCTTTTACCTTTTCCTGAATAATAGAGCTTAATTTCTAATAATTTAGATTCAATTTGCTTAATCTGAAATCTATATTTTAATAAAGATAATAAATTAGAATTCCAGTTTTTAAAGATTGGATTTTCTTTATCAATTCCATCGAAATTAAATTTATCTGGAAGCTCTACTTTTTCATCTTTAAGAAATTGGATAACATCTTTATTTTCTTTAATAGCTTTATTTATTTTTTTTAAAACGATTTTATTTTTCAATTTAGGCTCAAAAATTTCAATATATTCATCAATTTTATCCTTTATCTCCAAAAATCTTTGGTAAAACCCATCGATTGTAATCTCAATTTTAATAGCTTGAAAAATATTTCCATACTGGTCTAAAATATAATAAAGATCATCTGATATTCTAAAATCATGGTCCCCTATTTCAAAAACAAATGGGTGGATAATGTTACCTTTTTCGCATCTAACTCCTTTTAATTTATTTAAAGCCAGATTAAAATTCCGCCTGGTTAGAAACTTTAATTTTTTATTTATTAGTGAAAATAATGTATGATCTGGCACTGAAATTGTATTATTTTCTATAGTTACTGTCTCTTCTCCTAACCGGATTATAAAATCACCGTCTTTTTGTTCAAATTCTCTTATACTTCGTATATTTTTAATTAAACCTAAATCAATAGCAATTTCAATAAATTCTTTATTCCAAAAGGTTAAAATATTATCTTTATATATATCATCTAATATTATGACCTTCTCATATGATTTTATAAGTTCTTGATTACTTAAATCCTTGAATAAATCATTTCTGATGATATATAAAAACAAAATGATATATCTCATATCAATGTCGTCAAGAACTGTTTCTATCAAGTTCTTATCGTAATCCATCGACAGACCCGTATGTTCCATGCCTAAAATCCACTTGCTATATTTAAAATGAATAATTTATTTCAGTTAAAAAGAGTAATTGAATTAATTAATCATTCCTAAAAAATCTTTCGGTTTCCTCTATTCTACAATTAAAAAAGCGAAAATTTTTTAGTTTTGATTTCTAATTACTTATTGATTAAGAAATTTATCAAATAATACACAATTATATTGAGTTTGAACTTCGATGGGAAGAAGAAAAAGAAAGCAACAATCTTATAAAAGAGTCAAAACAGTCCCCAAAATTTTTACTTGCCCAAACAGGTAATTATGGTTTTCCCATTTACCTTGGATTGTGGGGAAAAAGCAATAAAAGTAGAAAATTTACGAAAAAGCGTTATAGCTACAGTGAAATGTGGTCATTGCGGTTTAACAAAGGAAGTTCTGGTTAATTCCATATCAGAACCTGTTGATGCTTTTGGAGATTTTATCGATATTCATTATGCTGATCAAGAACTTCAGAGATTAGAAAAACGTATTGGGAAATTAATAAAGGAAAACGAATGGGGAGAACTTGCATTATTGTACTCAATTTTATCGGATATTTGTAAACTTAAAGTTGCCCAAGCTTTAGAAGACGAAGATAAAGTAGATCTTGATGAGGCAAATAAATGGAAATTTAAAGCTGAAGAATATAAAAGGCGTGAAAAAGATGCTCTACTTCAATTAGACACGCTTGAATTGGAAAAAGGAATTAGAACAGACGAAGAATCTTTATTTTCAGAGCATGATGAGAGTGATATGAAAAAAGAAAAGAAAATTGAAGATATCTTTGACGATCCTGGTTTTCTTGAATTTTAAATAAATTGATTTCTTTAATGTAACAACTCTTTATTTCATTTATTTAGGATATGGGATTTAATGTTAAGCGGAATATGTTTCCAAATAGGAAGTTTTAAGATTAAATTGAAAAAGCGAGTTCGATTTAGTTTTTTTTTTAAAATAAAGTAACTCCAGTTGTAAAATGCTAATTTATTAAAGAGATTCATTAAGTTCACACCAAATAGATTATATCTTGAAGTTAGAAAACTTGCTAAATATGCACCTAATCGCTTAGTTTGTGGGATTGATTCTGGATATACTGATTCTGATAGAGGTCTATTGAAAATTTCATAAATTGAAAAAATGGGTATAAGATTATCTAAATGTTCATTTACAATTCTATTATAATTTGAGCTCTCTAACGATAAAGCAGAAAGCTTATTTAATTTTTTTAAGGCAACATTAAATTGCTGTTCCTTAAAATTAAGCCACATAGTTCCCATAGTATCTCTTAATTTCACCAACTCTTCTATAATTTCCTTTTCTTTAAAAGAAAATGAGTTTTTTTTCTCGAAATGTGTTATATAAAGTAAAAATATTGAATAAATAGATGTATTATCAAATTCAGTTAAATAATTATTTTCCTTGACCTCTTGGAGATCAATTTCATTATTTGATATATTATGGATAGTATGAGTATATAATGGTGTAGTCCATAACATTTTCAAAATTTTTTCCATAAGTCGAATATGTAGCGTAAATTCTTCAATTTTTGAAAATTTTTTAGATCGTTTCAAACTAGGAACCGAAAAGGTTTTAGATTGATCGATTCTAAATTTAAATCTATCGATTCTTTTTAATTTATTAATCAATTCTTTTCTTTGTTTTTTATTTATTAAAATCTTTTCAATTAGCAACTTCTTTATTGATATTAACTTCTTTATGTAGATATAGAAATCTACATTGTATTTTTTTACAATATAATCGTGCGTTATTAAAGGAATGCTTATTGTTTGTTTTTGGGTTTTAGTCTCAATACTCATTGCATGGTCCCCTATAGTATATGAAAATGTAATTGCTTCAAGAGCTTCTTCTAAACTGGAATATACACCTAACTTTTTTGGATCGTGTGTGAAATAACCGTGCAAGAGAGTATCGATTCCTTTAAACATATTATTTTCATATTTTGAAATTATAACAGATTCAAATTCACCAGGATGATGCCTTTTAATGCCGTACCGTTTACCCACAAGAAAAATTGCTTGATTAGCTCTATGACATACAGTATGAGACCACCTAAACAATGGTTCTAATATTTTTCCAATTGTTAATAAATATCCATAAAATTCTGGTCCAAAATAGATAGGGAATCCAAAACCTCGAGATGTTGAAAATGTAAATTGGAAAACATTCCTTGTTTTCTCACCTTTTAGAAATCCGGGAAATTTATAGTGTAAAGCTAATCTGGGATAAAGTGCTCCCAAACCCAAATTCATCCACATTTCAAATAGAATTATGCTGTCAGGAAATTTGAATGAATCTTTTTTGATTAAGAAATCGTCTCTCGATGTATTTAACGAAGTTGGAATAGCATAGAGCCAATCTTTATTGCTTTCCAAAGGTTTTAGCCGGTTTTTAAACCTTTTTACCAACAATCGATTTTTCTGTTTTTGTGGTATAGCTTTTTTATAATAATAATTATTCAGAACTCTAAAAAGCGAAGTAATTTCTAGTATTTGTCTTTGAAGATTGTGAGTTACTTTTACTTTAATAACTCCTGAATTCTTATTTGAGGATTGCTGCACTGAATTAACCGATTTAAAAACATTTTATTTCTTACTTTGATATATTTGTTTATCAATTTTAATTTTAATTGATCTTAACTATTCTTATTTTAAATTATTAAAAAGTGAAAGTGAGATGTTTTTTTAATCCCCATTTCCAAGTTAATTAAATGGATTTAAAGTTAAAATTGATTTTCATTGGGTCTTTCTTTTAGCGAATAAGGATTTTAACTCACCCATAATAGCCCCTCTTAAACTTACAGGGCTGGCTGGACGAGGTCCGCCAGGACCTCCAGGTGGACCTCCAGGTGGCGGTGGACCTCCAGGTGGACCTCCAGGTGGACCCGCAGAGGGTGGTGGGGCACTACTTGGAGCTGTAGGTGCTGCAATGACAGGAGCTGCCCCAGTTCCTCTCGTTCTAAGTGCTGAAACATCATTATTTATAGAATTGATTCGCGATTCTAATGTTGAAATTCTTTGACCAACAACCGCTAAAGATTGATCTACTAATTCTGGTATCCTTAGAATCATTGACATCATTCTTTCAACAATATCGCCAAATGTATTTAATTTTTCTTCAAGAGGGGCTTTTTTTGTTTCTTGCATGAAATTTGCGAATTCTTCGGCCATTATACTCTCTCTAGTTTTATTAATAACGAACTTTCTTGTTAATTTTCTATTAATAATATATTTGAACTATTTAATAAATTTAAGCTCATACAAAATACAACTTAATTTAAAAAAAAATTATAAAAAAATAATAAGGTTTTTACTTAACTAGCCTTATTGACGGAATTTTTTAAATTAACCCAGAGATCATCAACTTCATTCCTAACTTGTAAAAATTGATCAATTTTTTTTAATAGTACATCCCTTGCGCGATCAAAATCTCTTTGGGAGTCGTTCAATTCAGATTCCAATATTTTTATCTTTTCTCCTTCGATTAAATCGTTTTTCTTTTTTTCGACAGATAACGCTTTTTTAATAATAACGCTTCTTTTACTGGCTACTTCGCCTAACGCTGCAGCAAATTCATATTTTTTTTCTACTAAATAATCTTTTTTTACTGCAAGGTCCTTAATCGAATCTATGTATTTGTTATTTATTTCAATATATTCATCATTTTTATGGATGATTTCCTGAAAATATTTTACCTCCTCGTCTTTGATATTTGATCTTCTCTCTCTTACTAGAGTTTGCATTTGTTTTAATACATCTCTAAACATTCTGTTAGCCATATCTCGTGTAAGATTTACTTTTCTCAAGTTATCAGCGTATTTTTTTTGAGAATCGATTAATGTAGTCTGATTTTTCGCTAATTTTTTTATTTGGCTTACTAATTCTTTTTCCATGCTTGCTAATTCAAGCTCATCTTCATGTGTTATAATTGGACTCATTTCAATCAAATCATAAGAGTATTGATTTATAATAAATTACGATATAATTCTTATGTAAATTCATTATTTTAATTTTTAGTCTTTTTATTTACTTACTATCTATAAGGAAAAAAAGCAGTAAGAATATTATCTTTATAACTTGCTTTTATCACTTTAGCCTCAATATATTTTCCTATCAGTATTTCGGAGAAAACGAGTGGTTTTTTCAATAATATTTTAATTCCGAGAGAATCGTTGATTTTCCCTATACACTCATTTTTCCATCTTCCCCCGGAAACGATTTTTAATTTAATAAGGTCGTCCTTCTTAAATTCTAACATGGAGGTTTTCGTTCTTTTATGAATACCAAAGTCTCTAGGGCCAAGTTTTAGTTTTATACCATACTTTTTTTCTAATTTGGATAATTGTAAATAAAAATACCCCCATGATTTCGGTCGAATTTTTTTTAATTTTCTACCTGTTTTGTAAATTAAATATTTTTGGATACCGATTTGAATTTGTTTCTCAGAATAACCTTCGCTTCTTAAATTAATGATCAACTTAATAATATCTTCTATATCTCTGTCATTTTCTCCTGGAAACCAAACTGGTGCAATTAAAACGTTAATTTTAGAATCCAAGAGGGAATAAATATTATTTAAAAGTCTATCAACATCATATTTAGCACAATTGCATAAATAACAAGCGGTTTCCTCCTTTAGGGTATTTAAGCTTATATTAATTCGCGTCAGGTTGCTTTTTTTCAATTTATTAATAATATTTTTCGAGAGTAATACTCCATTGCTTTGCATTGAGATAGTTGTTACTCCTTCTATATCTGAGAGATTTTTTATCAAATTAAACAGTTCCCCGTATAACAGCATTTCACCGTAGGGCGCCAGATGAATCTCGATGTTATAATTTCCTTTTATCGCTATGATTTCATTGACTTTATCGATTAAATAATTTGAATTTATCACGAAATTAATGTCATAATCGCCAGAACTGACGAAACAATACTTACAACGCAAATTACACTGTGTTAGGGGTTTAAGTTCAAGTATGTTGGTCCCTCTGTCAATTATCCCTAGAAAATCAACGCCTGTTAGTGGAATTTCCGAAGTTCTATCGATATATTTTATGGTTTCATTCATTATCGAAATTTTCCTAATTTATATTTTATACCTTAAAATAGCAATCAGAGATCCTAAATCAATGATTTGTTGTCCTGTTGGGTGTTCACTGTTTAGAATATGAACTTTACCACCTGAATTTTCGACTCCATTAATGACTCGTTCGATTTTTAATTTTTGTTCTTTTGAGGCACCCCTAATTAAAAGATCTGCACAAAATAATTCCTTTACAGCACCCTTTTCTATTGCATTAGAAATCTCGTCAAAACCAATGGCAATAATGTCTGAGTCTGTACTAAATAATTGTAATATTTCTTCAATTTTTTCTGTTTCTTGTAATATTTTTACATTTTTTTTTAAAATTTTTAACTCTTTTGATTTTAAAGTCTCTAAAATAGCACTTTCAGTTCCGGAGCTGGCTTGAATGTTATAAATTTTTGGTAGATATGTAGATTGTGTTCGATCTTTAAGAAATTGATTGAAATGAACCTTTGTACTTCCAGGACCACATATAACGATTGTATTTATTTTTGTATTCTTTATATTCTCGTCGATAAGTCTAAGAATATCACTATAAAATTCTTCGTACGCTTTATTTCTATAAGATTGTTCGTATCTTTTACCAGGAATATTTTTTTTTATAGTGGCTATTCTTTTATGACTGAAATTTGTTATTAGAGAGATTGTAGCTAGCCCTGTTTCGATTGCAATTATTAACATTATAAAATCAGTTTCGAATCTTGACGATTCCTTAAGACGTTTTATTTCGCTCTTTAACCACTTCTGTTTATTTATTGTTAGTTTTTGGTTAGGTTCAATATTAAAAGTGTGATATGTTCCATAAGTGACAAAATCCTCCGGCCCCTCTAAGATAGTACCTTTTACTCTTAATCTATTTGAAAATTCATGGAAAGCGACAGATTCAACCTTTAATTTCAATCTCATTGGTTTTCTTTCTCCTTTAGAACCTTCCTTTAAAACAACTCTTCTATACGTCCGTGCTGAAATTTTATCATTTTTAGCTATTAAGTTATAGAGAGTCCATAAATCGTTTAAGTTCTCTGTTTTAACTGTAATAACTTCCTTCTTTTTACCTATTTCCAGAATTTTCATTTAAATTATTTAATTCCAAATTATAAATTTAATATATATAATTAAGTATAGTATAAATCTAAAGACTAACTATCTAAGGTTTGATATTTTAGATAAAATAAAGAAAAAAATAATAAAATACAAAAAAAACAAAAAATTTATTCTTTTGCTCCTAAGGCTTCTTTGACCTTTTCTAATTCTTCCATTCGTTTCTTTTTCTCTTCTTCACGTTTTCTGAGGTCTTCTTCGTCAACCTTTTGGAGCGAAACACCTTTTTTGATTTCTTCTTTTAGATCTTTATCTACGGGTGTCATTGTTACTCAACACTTTTTATTTTATTCTCTTTTTTGGGCACGATTTCAATACTTTTTATACACAAATTATAATAGAATTTATTTATAAGTCTTGGTTTTTATATAATATTAAATATTCAAAATCATTAAATAAGCGCTTTTCTTTTGCCGGTAATAGTTCTCTATTTTCTGTACAATTCGGAACCCAAATTTTTGATACAACCAAATGGCAACTTCATTTTTAGAGTTCACATTTAAAACTATTACTTCAATATTGTTCATTTCTTTTATTTTGAATAAAGTATATTTTAATAGATGCGACCCATAACCTTTATTCTGATATTGTTTACTAATAATCAAATTAATTAAATTTACTCTATGTTCTTGATCTTGAATAACGATAATGAATCCAACAATTTCATTTGAATTATCTTTATTTATCAACTTAAAAAAGAAAGTGTTATTTATGATAAGATTGAGAATTGAATTTTTAGAAAAAGCATCTTTCTTGAAAGTATTACTTTCCAATCTGAATATTTCATCTAAATCCTTAGTACTAACCATTTTAATATTCATTAAACCCCAACTCTTCTTTAAATACCTTAATTGGTGTTTTTTCCGTTATTTGTTGGTATCGTTCTTCTCGAAATGGTGTTATTTCTACGATATATCCTTTTAATTTATTTTGATCAATTAAATTTATCAGATCTTCCTCGATCGCGAATGATAAAGGCAGTTTTATATTTAACCTATCATATGATAGAAACTTATGAGGAACTTTTAATTGATTTAACAAAATATTCTTAAACTCTTTTATTTTTATTTTATCACCTTCTATTTGAGCGAATATTAACAAACCATCCTTATTTATTTCCTCATAAGGTAATTTTATAGTTTTTGCACGCCTTAAGTACCTTTCCCTCAATTGCCAATAATCCTTGGCAATAATCGTACAAAAATGAATTTTTATCTTAACTTTTGGAGCGATTTTTTTTATTAAAGTAATTGCAGTTTCATTACTACACTCTACAGAAGCTATTGTCCCTTCTTTCAATTTAAAACCTCGTTCTTTTAAGCTTTGACTATTTGGTGAACAATACTCAAATTCATTCAAATTAATAAATTCTGCACCTATTTCATCTAAATAAAATATCAATTCTTCAAGATTTTCGACGTATTCCTTTTCTGGAATTACCGGAACCTCAGCGCCTACAGACATACCCTTATCCAATGCGTATTTTATAACATTCCAATTTTCTTTTGGTGAGTTGAATCTAATTTCGTCTAACCCTGCTCGAGCAAGACTAATTGCTTTTGATTCGTTAAAATTAAGACCATTTGTATAAAGATGAACGTGAAATTTTTTCCCTTTTTTTGCCTTAACAAATTTAATAAATTCTAAAGTGTTTTCGAAGTTAGGCTCAAATAAGGGATCTCCTCCCGTGATACTCATACCTTTTGCTTTAATTTTGTTAAGCTCGTCTAATAACTGCTCTTTAGAACTAATTTGAATTTCGTTAGCATAAGTTAATTTTTTATTTTTTCTCTTTTTAGATATTGGACAATACCACCAACAATGTTTTGGATTCTGACAGATTCCATTTAGGAATAATACGGCTTTAGTGCCATTTAAACAGTGCTGACACCCTTTGGGAATTCCCCTACTTTTAATGAAAAATGTATTTGATTTAGATTCTACTATATTAAATTCGCTCATTTTTGAAATAACTTCTTTCTCACAACGGATTTTTTGTTTGCAAGTTTTTTTAGTACCGCTTCGGTAGATTCGTTAAGATCAAGTAATCTTTTTAGAAATACACCAGTTCTACCGTGTTTTTCTCTTTTTAAAAGAACTCTTTTTCGTTCATTAATTAAATCAATACTTACACTAACTTGTTTTGCTGCCAAATGTTCGTTTCCAATTATTGAATATTCTTCATGGCCTTCTAAGGTAGGTTTAATTAATACTAATCTCTTGTCTATTCCAGGGACTCTGAGATTATCTTCTAATTGGTTTAGATTGATTTTTCCTCCAAAATCATAAAATTCCTCTGATTTTTTATCAAACTTAGATAATGGAATAGTAATACTCTCTAACTCGTTTAAATATATGTACAATTTTAATGTATCCGTTGGTGTTGCCATTATAATTTCTCTAAAGTAATTGTTGAAACCATATTTATCAAGAATAATCTCTATTTGATAAGATGGTATTAATTGTAAAAAGATAATATCAATATCACTATCCCTATGAACATCTCCACGAGCAACACTTCCGTAGATAAACGGTTTTAAACCTTCTTTAGCAAACATCTCCAGTAATTCTCTAGAACGTTTTCTTTTTTGGTTTAAGAGATTCAAATGATCTCTAGAGTATGCTACGGTATTATAATAATCTCTTAAAATAGTATCTTTTTTCATCAGAAATTATTCTTTTTTATCTAATTTCATTATCTATATTTTTTATTATTATGCTTAAAAGTACCGTTTCGTAATATTTGAATGCGCTTTTTGCTTTTTGAATGGTATGATATTTGAATTTATTTGAATTTTTCAGGGTTTTATCGCTTAAAATCTTCTTGTATGAATTCTTATTTTTAAAAAATGGATTTAAACGCTCACTAAAAATAATAAATAACTGAAACTGTGGATTTGAAATAGTTTCTAAAGTTTGCATAATTTTAAGATTGGCCAAATTTAACCGTGGATTAATTAAAATTAGTTTAACACTATTAGAATCTTTTGTAATAAAATTATAGGGAATAATTTTTTTATCAAAATTCACGACAACATATCTCTGACTCAATAAATGAAGATCTTGGTTATAAATCGAGAGGGATGAGGATATAATTTGTTGAATTTCTCTTTCAATATCTCTAATAGTTTTACTTTTTCCTTTATCAGCTTTTATTTTAAGCCAAATGTTAATTACATTAAAACCATAAGTGCTTAAACCTTCCGTCAATATTTTCAATAACATTTGTTTTCTATGCGTTCTTATTATAAAAATTGAGGGTTTAGACGAGATTTCTTCTTGAATTACTTTAGATTTAGTCAAATTCCACTTTTTTATGTAAATTGAGGGGCGATCTAAGTTAAAACTTAGAGCTTTAGCCGTTGTTCGCGTCAAAAATTCGTTTGACAAAGAAAACCTCCATCTATACGCTTCTTTAAATATTTTTACGCTGATAAGAAGTAAAACTAGCAAAATTATTATGATAGTATCAACTAAAATCCAATCGACTCGAAAGATATCGAAGACCATAATATTTATACAACTTTTTTTAATTAATCTACAACTTCACTAATCCAATTTAAATACGTTTCAGAACCCTTATTAATCTTCAAACCAATGCATTCCGGTTCAGAATAGGAATGAAGCTCTTTAACTTTCTGAATTATTAATTCTCCTTTACTTTCCTTTGTTTTAATTATTAATAGATGTTCGTTGTCCTCTTCAATGTTTCCTTTCCACGAATAAATTGATAGAATATTGTGAATTATGTTTACGCATGCGGCTAGCTTGCTTTCAACCAAAACTCTTGCTATTTTTTTACCTTCTTCAATATTTGGAACTGTAACTAAAAAAACATAAAAATCCATTTTAATCCCTTAGTTGTTATATCTAATAATTTATAATGTACATTTTAATTTCAATTTATTTAAGAAATTAACACCATTAGAAAATTGATTTATTCTGTAGTGTTTAAATACATTATTTAAAATAAAGTATAAATTATTAGAAATAACAATTAGAATTTGGCACATAATTAACGCTCGAAAAAGCGTAAGGGAACATTCTTTTTATTTAATCGGTGGAATCGTAGTGGGGATATTAGCTTGCTTTACAACTTGCCTTCCATTATTCCTTTAATCTAAATTTCTTGATTTTTAAAAATTTATTCGTTTAAATTTTCCTTTTAAATATAACGAGTTTATAATTTTATTAGAAAAAATAATTAATTAAAGTAGTAAAAAAAAATGGATGTTGATACGTATTTTTCAAGTGTGTTGGCTGGTTTTGAGTTCCTAATAGCTTTAGGCTCACTTATCGGTTCATTTGGATTGGTAGTGGGAGCTTTATTGCTATTCCTTGGAGGAAGACCTTTCAAGAGCAAAGGATTAAAAATTCTGCTTATTAGCGGGGGTTCCGCAGAAGAATATATTATTAAAACATTAGATGTTGAACCTGAAGCCTGGTGTGATTATTAATGGACCTCGACTCGCCCAATTCGGAACCTGAAAAATCATTCGAAAAACCCAATACTGAGAAAGCCGAAAAGGATGAAATCGCTTCGAAACCAGACGACAAACCAAAAAATAACAAAAACGACTATAAGGATAAAAAAATCGAGGGATCGAACCAGAAGCCGAAAGACAAACCGAAGAACAAAATAGAACCCCGAAAGATAGATATACAGAAAGAGCCAAGACATAAAATACAACGTCAAAAATCAAACCCTCTAACTCCACCTAGAAATAAAATTGAGCCCCGAAAGATAGATATACAAAAAGAGCCAGAGCATAAATTTCAAAATCAAAAATCAAACCCGCTGACTCCATCCAGAAATAAAATTGAACTCCGTCAGATGGATATACATAAAGAACCAAAACATAAAATCCAACACCAACAGAGTAAACCAGGTAAGCCTAGAAACAAAATTGAACCGATTAAACTGGACGCCTCGCGAGAACCAAAAAATAAAATCCAACCTTACAGGCCGCATACGCCAGTTGAAAATAAAAATAAGCCCAAGAACACCGTAAATTCAATAAAAACTAAACCTGAAACCCAACCCAAGGGTAATCAACTCAAATCTAAATGGGCTTTCGTCAACTACGATAAAAATGGTAGGGCGCTCTCCAAAGAAGATAAAATAGAAGTGTTAACGAACTACTTTATCACTAATGTTAAACCCGTGCTATTACAAAATCCACTCGCTCGAGAAAAAATGGAAAAACATAACGCGCTTAGTGTAAATGATCTCATAGGAAATGGTCTTAGCGGTCTAGTAAGAGCAATGGGTCAAGAAAATAAAATTATGTGGAGTGAATTCAAGAAATCGCTTGGATTTACCGGAAAATATAAATCTCAATCTCAGATTGATTTTAATTTCCTTAACTATGATAAATATGGTAAACTCTTAAGCCGAGAGCATAAGTTTAATGTCAATGTTACATACCTTAAAGAAAATCTGCTTCCAAAATATATAAAAATCCCTGCCATTCAGGAAAAGCTCGAAAAAGGAAAATTCATCACGGTACGAGATTTGCAAAATAATGGGGATTATATGTTCATTCATAATCTTAATAAGAGTCATAAAATCTCCTGGAATGAATTACTCACTAAAGCTGGCTTTAAGATAAATGTAAATCAAGAAAAGTATCGGTTCATCAATTTTGATAAGGATGGTCAACGATTATCCTATGACCAGAAACTCAAAGTTGTTAAGAATCACTTTGAAAGTATCATCCTACCTGACTTAAAAAAAGTCCCAGAAATTCACCAGAAATTGCTTCAAAACAATCCCCCTTCCGTTGATGACATTAAAAATCATGGACACCCTGGTTTTGATATACCTCTCACTCAGAAAGAACCTAAAATAAGCTACAACACTCTAGTTGAAACATGTGGCTTTAAAGTCAACATCGACCATGATAAATATCGGTTCCTAAACTATGATCAAAATGGAAAACTACTCACATTAGAGCAAAAACTCTCTGTTGCACGAAATATCATGAAAAATACAATCATCCCCGATTTAATAAAAAAAGGTATTATAAATCCTGGAGGCACCCCTGGAAGTCATGATATTTCACGGGGAGGTTATAGTGGTTTTGTACCAGCGCTCACTATAATAGGAAATAAAATCCTCCATAACGACCTTATGATTTCCATAGATTTAAAACCAAACATAGAAATAGGGCGATGGGATTTTCTGAAATACGATAAAAATGGTAATGAAATAACAAATAAAGAGAAATTAGAGCGCAGTTCGAAATATTTTCTTGAGAATATTTATCCAGACTTAGTCCAAAAAGGTGTCATAAATGACGGACAAAGCCCAACTGGTCTTGATTTAACTAGAAATAACCATGTCGATTTTATTGGTGCAATACGCAGTAAAGAACCTAAATTAACTTTTAACCAATTATTAGAGTATAGTGGTTTTAAACCGATATCACCTCAAAATAAAGAAAAATGGAAGATTTTCTATGATATCAACAACAATCCATTACCTCGGACAGAGCAAATAAGAGTTGCAGTGAATTATTTTAAAAATGATATTATACCTAATCTAATAAAAAAAGGAGTTGTAACTACTGATCAGACTCCAGACACATTTACACTCGAGAAATATGGGCATCTGGATTTTTTTAAGGCAATCCATAATAGAGGAATTTTATATAATGAAGTTGTAATTGAAGCCGGTTTTAGTCCTAATGATAGAAATATCTTGTCTTCAGTCGGTAAAGACTTTCATTGGAATGCTGAAAGAATCTTTTTGGAGCATACTATAAAGAAAAACTGTATATCTTTTTATGAAGTGAATGGTAACGGAGATAACTCAATAATAGTAGATGAAAATTTTAAAAAATTATCTGTTATTGCTGCTAATTTTGCTCGCAATCGACCTAATATTAAAATCATTAATGTTGATTATTACCTAAGTAATTCAGACAGAGTAGCACTTGATCATAGTACAAGAAACTACCAAGATGAAAATAAAGCTCTATTCTTGGTTCCTGTTAACGCTAGAGAATCTTGTATGTTAAATGATGATACATTATTTCATGAAAATGTTTTTATTCTAGATCCTAAAAGCTTTACTAGGTTTATGGGATACGAAAATGAATTATTTGATGACTTTATGGAATCTGTCCACTTAGCTAAATGTGCGATTTATGATGAAACATCAAGAGAAATTCTAAATGAAAAATCTGTGGAATCTATTGGAACTATTAAAACCAAGAAAAACCAGTTAAATAGATCAACAAAAAGATTTAAAGAAGTAGTAATAAAATAACCTTGAAAGATAAATTTAAATTATTAAATTAAACTTAAATGAAATTTTAAATAGTAGAACTTTTATTATTATTTAAAAAAAGATGTAATTATATTGGGTCTTACTCCCGATATTATAAAATTATTGTTTTATAATATGTTATCTTTAAGGGAATAGCCCCATTCAAAGAATAGAGAAAGGAGGTATGGAGAATTGCTTCACAATGTTTACCTAATTTCAAACTTTACGGGCATTTGTTTAGTCCATAGGAAGTATGGGACTATAGAGTTTAACCAAGATTTAGTATCTGGTTTTTTAACAGCATTAAAAGATTTTTCAGTGGAGTTCTCGAAAGGATCGGGCGAATTGAAAATCATTGATATGCAAATATTTTATCTCCTTCTTGTTTTTAAGGAGGGAATCCTGTGCACAGCAGCAGCTGATAAAAATGACGATGCTAAAATCACACATAAAGTTCTTAGTGAAATTATCGATGACTTCTTGGGAAAGTATGGAAACCTAATGGATTGGTCGGGAGATGTTAGGATGTTCAAAGGTTTTGAAGATATTATGGATGTTATGCTAAAAAACGGTCATGTAGCAGAAGTTCCCTTAAAGATTCCCATCCTGAAGATATTTGAGAAAGATTTTGTAAAATCACGGAAGCAGATCGCTAAAAAAGGACTAGTATTGTCAGAAGAGGATTTAAGGGACGCTCAGAACCAAAAACCGAAATGGACATCAAAGCGACTTCCCCCCCAAGTAATTACACAAGGATTCTTGAATAAGGATCAATATAAAATTGCTCATTTAGCGGATGGATTTCACACTATTTCGGATATCGCGGAGGAAGCCGGGGTACCAAAATCAGAGATAGATGTAATGATCGATGATCTGGACGATTTAGGGCTTTTAAAGTTTATCGATATTAAATAAGCGGTAGTGTTTTTCTTTTAATCTAATTTTAGGAAATAAGAAATTGGGTTTAACTCCAAATTTCTCATCATATTTTTAAAAAAAATCTTCGATAAGATTTTTTAAATTATATCTTGTTTTTAAAAGTCGTAAACATAAAATTTATGAAAATAATTTCACTTATTTAGTTAGAATGAATGTGATTAAGATTGATGAGAACATTTACGAAATACCGCCAAAAACTTTAATGGCGCGTGTAGAAGGTAAAATCGGGAAGTTCCAAATGAAAGTACCGGTACATATTTATGCGAACGAGTACATATTGGAAAAGATCAAGAACGACAGAACGCTTGATCAGATTTGCAACGTTGCTTGTCTTCCAGGAATACAGAAGCATGCAATTGCGCTTTCCGATGCTCATCAAGGATATGGATTTTGTATAGGAGGTGTTGCTGGAACTGACGCCGAATCGGGTATGATTTCGCCAGGGGGTGTAGGATACGATATAAACTGTGGGGTTCGCCTCCTTCGGACAAACCTTCACCTTAAAGACATCAATAGCTCAATTCCCAGTTTATTAAACGTTATTTTTAAGAATATACCATCAGGTTTAGGAAGTAAAGGTAAATTAAATATAAGTTATTCAGATTTAGATAATGTATTAGATAATGGTGTGAATTGGGCGTTAGATAATGGTTATGCGATCGAAGAGGATATAGTGTACTGTGAAGAAAACGGTTTTTTAAAGGATGCAAATTCAAAAGCGGTTTCCCAGAAAGCTAAGCAGAGGGGATTAAAGCAGCTTGGTTCTTTAGGAAGTGGCAATCATTTTATAGAAATCCAGAAGGTTGATAAAATCTATAACGATTCAATCGCAAAAAAATTAGGAATTTTTGATAAGGATCAAATAACAGTTATGGTTCATACAGGGTCGCGAGCTCTTGGTCATCAAGTATGCACCGATTCTTTACGAAATGTCGAACAGGCAATGAAAAAATACGATATCAAAGTTCCTGATCGCGAATTAGCTTGTGTACCAGCTGATACTCCCGAAGCAAAAAATTATTTAAGTAGCATGGCCGGTGCTGCAAATTTTGGGTTCAACAACCGTCAATTAATTACCCATTGGTTAAGACAATCTTTTCAAGATTATTTTAGAAAGAGTTTAGACGAGCTAGACTTTAAATTAATTTATGGTGTATGTCATAATATTTTAAAAATAGAAGAACACGAAGTTAATGGTAAAAAAATGAAATTAAATGTTCATAGGAAAGGAGCAACCAGAGCTTTTCCACCAGGACACCGAGATCTACCGCAAGATTATAAAAATATTGGTCAACCCGCTTTGATTCCTGGTACTATGGGATCTGCTTCCTACTTATGCGTTGGAAGGCCAAAAGCGATGGATCTTTCTTTTGGATCAACCGCTCATGGATCTGGTAGAGTAATGTCAAGATCTAAAGCTAAAAAATTATATTGGGGTTCTAAAGTCAAAGAAGATTTAAAAAATAGAGGAATAATTGTAAAAGCTGCTTCACCTAAAATAATTGCTGAGGAAGCTCCAGGGGCATACAAAGATATAGATCAAGTAGTACAAGTAAGTCAAGATCTTGGAATCATAGAAAAAATTGTAAGGTTAGTTCCAATAGGGGTTGTAAAAGGTTAATTTTTTATTTTATTTATTTTCCTAAATGAAAAAATTATTTTGAAGTTAAATATCATATACTATATCAATTATGGTGCTTGCGTGTTTTTCTTCTATATTCATAAAGGAATAAGTTATAGCCTTAACTTCAATTCCTATTTCGTGCTTATCCAAATCGAATTTTTCACCTTTTAGAGTAGCCTGCAACTTGTAATTATCGTTGAATTTTTCAATTTTACTTACATAGATTTGACTAAAAATAAGCTCATCTACATCAAAAATATACAAAAATTCAGAGAGAAAATCAAATAAAAGGGCTTCTTTATCCTCAGCCTTAATTGTTATTTTTTTTTCGATTTTAGGAGTTATTTTTTTTAAGTCTGGCGTTATAGTCGCCATTAAACTATAAGCGGTTTGCGAAAAGGCTTCTTCTAATGATGGTCCCCAACTTCTTACCTGAACATCTGCAGTATGCTCTCTAAACTCAAATCCGGCTTTTTTCATACGAATAATATTATTTTTAGTATAAATTTACTATAAATAATCTCGTTTAAAATTAAACCTTTTGTTGTTTGATTTAATTTTCCTAGGAGTTTAAAATAATAGGTCTGAAATTGTAATTATATGTTGAGTATAATTCAAAGTATGTTTATTGATGATTTACTTCTTTATCAAAAATTGGATATGAAAAAAATATTTTCTAACAAAGAACTTTTACTCTTTCACTTCTTCCATGATATAACCAAAATTTTTCCGCAAAACATTATTATCATTAAAGATATTATGTTTTTCTTCCTTGATAACGAAAATTATTTCGAAGCGAAAATGAAATTGCCATATCTTCGAAAGAAATTCCAGCACAGAAGAATTGTGCTTGTTCGAGAAGAAGGAGTTTTAGTTAATTTAGTTTTTGGTTTTTTCCCAGATCCTTATATTCATAGCATAAGAATAGATAGAAATACTCATACTGGACAAATTATAATTATTGTTGGTTTTCTTTCTTACGAAGAACGAGGAATTGCAGTAGGCTGTAATGGCGATTATATTAAAGCTGTGAACGAAATCTTCGATACTCAGATTAAGTTTGCGGAATATCAAGGATTCCCAATAAGAATTAAATGTGAAGTAGTTAAGTTGTAAATGAAATTACCATGGAACATCTTTTAATTTTGTAAGATAAGCAATTGTATTAGCAATTAGGCTAACAGAAGGAGTTAATATAAGAAGGAATATAATAATATAGATGTCCGGGATAATATAAAAACCCGGAAAAAATAAAGCAGGTATTGAGGCAAAAATAATAGCCCCTACAGCAAAATCTAATTGATCTATAACCCAAAAAGGTGCGCCACTTTTTATATTAAATCTTCTCTTGAGAAAAGATCCTGCTAAGTCTCCAAATGCGGCACCGTACGAGCAAAAAATTATTCTAAAGCCCAGCATCAATATCCCTATTGGAAAAGGTCCACCTATAAAATAATACTGATAATAGAAAATGTCAGAGTACAATTTATAAACCCCCAATTCTATTCCCGTTATTGGGATCTGTTGTATAGCGGGCCATAGTACTATAAATAACAAAAACAATGCGCAACTTAATGGAATACCAATGAATAAAGGTCCTTTAACAAATCCAGAAACGGTTTTATGATCTCCTAGGATTCGTCGTCCATCACGCCAATTTTTTCCACGATCTAAAGGTTTTCCACCGCCAACGATGACCATTCCAGCATTCGAGAAATACGCGGGAACGATAAAAAGCATGCTAAATATAAGGGTCGCCACCCAATCGGACCATGTAAATAATACGGAAATAATTAAAAAGTTTAACAAGAGTAAGCTCATAAAAATTACAGTTAAAATTTTTGCAAATTTTATATTTCTACTCTTGTTATCTCTCTTATCACTATGTGTCGACATTATCATTCCGTATAAATAAAAAATTAGATTGAATAATTTTTAATTAAAATTAAATTTTGGTAAATATAATCGAATATACTAAACCCTTAATAATATTGCTCCTTAAATAATTATCTTTTAAAGTTCCGACAATAATATTATAAATTATTGCTTAGATTGTTGCAAATCGAATAAAATGAGAAAAGTGTATTAAAGCTTTAACATTTTATCAATAATTTTTCGATTAATAATTAAGTTTAAATAGTGTGGAATCGAAATATTTTATTATGCGATATTTCGAGTGGAAACTATGTACATGGTGTGATTAAATGTTGACGAATCAAAACGATAATAACATATATTCTTTTAATATTGATAAATTTTATCGAAACTACTTAAAAGGTCCAAATCTTTTTAGGAAGCGCGAAGCCCTCGAACCTTCATTTATTCCTGATGAATTACCACATCGAAACTCTGAGATTGAAAAGATTGCGGGTATAACTGCGTGTGCTTTAAAAGGGGATGTTCCACCCAATTTTTTATGTTATGGGATGACTGGGACGGGTAAAACTGCCACTGTTCGTTATGTTTCACAAAAATTAGCTCAACATTGCACCAACAATCCTCCATGGTGGATATATATCAATTGTACTGTAGTTTCAACGCCTTATAGAATTCTAGCTCATATCTATAACACAATTGTCGGAAGAGAAAAAATCCCAGCGACAGGTTTGCCTAAAGATGTTATTCTCAAAAAATTGCTTGGTTTATTGGATCAAAAAGTTAAAAATAGCGTATGTTTTTTTGTTTTAGATGAAATCGATATCTTAATAGGGAAAAAAGGAGGAAATGAAATTCTTTATACTTTAACTAGACTTAATGAGAGCTTAGATTTATGTAGAACTAGTGTTATTGGAATCTCTAATAAACTAAAGTTTATGGAATATTTAGATTCAAGAGTTACATCGAATTTAGATCAAGAAGAACCGATTGTTTTTCACCCTTATAATGCAAACGAATTGGCAGATATTCTAAAACAAAGAGCAAAGATTGCATTTCATGAAGGTATTATCGAAGAAGGGGTAATAAAGTTATGTGCAGGGCTCGCTGCAAGGGAGCATGGGGATGCAAGAAAAGCACTACAATTACTAAGAAAAGCAGGAGAGATTGCAGAAAGAAATCAAAATAAAAAAATTTTAGAAAAACATGTAGAAAATGCCCAAAAAGATATTGATAAGGATCACATCGTTGAATATATACTATCAATGCCACTTCAAGCTCAATTAACGTTAACAGCTATTTATTTATTATCTAAATATACCCGAGAACATATAATAACTTCGGGAGACATTTACGAAGTTCATTCAGAACTTACAAATAAAATTCCGGGCGTGAAACAATTAACTCATAGAAGAATAAGTGATTATATTAATGAGTTAGCATTATCAGGTTTAATTATTGCCAACACGAGGTCTATGGGACATTATGGGCGTACTAAAATAATAAATCTCGATATAGAAAGTGAGTTAGTAGAACGAGTTTTATCTCAAATTAAGAAAATACAGGATTATAAATTGTTAAATTACAAACCTATTTTACTTCAAACTGATAAAGTCAAAATAAAGAATATTGTTTTTAAAAAGTTAATTTAACTTAAAAAATCCCAATTATTAATTTCATTAGTAATACTTTCAAGAAAAAATGAAGCCGATTTTTCATTTTTTTTCTTTAAAAGTAAAAATAACTTTGCTAAATGTTTACAGAATTTTTTGTTTTTAACTCTATTAGTTTGGAAATCATGGCAATTATGCTTAATGAATTTATCATTTATGGATATTTCAATATTATATGGAGCATCATTAGAGCCTTTAACTTCAGCTTTAATGATCTTACTCTTAGAATCGAATTTAATTATATTAAATGCGCCATCTGATACGGTCACTGCTCTGTTTATAGTTCCCTTATCTAAAAACGCTTTTAATAGAGTATTAAACTTATTTAAATTATTTTTATCAAAGTAATCTATTTCTTGTGTTTCCTTTTTGGAAGATTCGATTTTTTTTATAATTTTAGCTTTTCTTTTTTTGTGCCAATTCTTTAATTTTTGTTCTAAATTATGTGATAATTTAAACATATTATTAGGGATTTCTATTAAAAAATTGTTGTCAATAACCTTTTGTATGAATTGACTTGCGTCGTTAGGTGAAAAAAGGAATAATTCAAACGATAATTCGTATAGTAAGTCACTTAGGGATATAGAGGGGAGCTCAATAATTTTCCAAATATATAAAACCATCTCAGAATTGTTAGATCTTGGGATTGCAAAGTTCACTTAAAACTACCTATTTCATTTTTTTTTAACAACTAATTAATTTTTTTAAAATCTAATGGAAAGAAGTTTAATGTGTCTAATTCAACAATGGGTACTATTCCTGGAGTAGGTGTTATTCCAAAACTTCTCATATAATCAGTTTGAGCTTGAAAGCATCCTGAATTAACCAATGTCACATTCCTATATTTTCCGGTCCCGTTAATATGTACATGACCTGTATGAAAAATGTCAGGAATCTTATCTAATAAAAGCAAATCGTTGTTAATAGGAGCCAATTGGGTTTTCTCTCCAAAAGTTGGCGCGAGATGTCTACAAATAAGAAATTCTTTCATGGTTTTAATAGGGTCATTGATATCTAAATCATGGATTAACATATTCATGTCATGCATACTCTCCCCATGATATATAAGAGTATTAACATTATGAGTTTTTATTAAAGAGGGGTTGCCCAAGCATTTTATTCCCAAATTAATTAAATCTTCACAATATTTTTTTGGTACCGCGGGTAGAGGTAATGCGTTTCTTACCGGTTCGTGATTTCCAGATACATAAAAAACTTTAATATAATCTGGAATTTCTGAAAGTAAATCTGAAGCTTTTTTAAACTGTTTATATATATCCGTTATAATTAAATCTTTTTGTTGGTTTGGATAAACTCCAATGCCATCAACTAAATCACCGTTAATAACGAGGTATTTTATTTTTCCTGCAATCTCTCTTAAACGTTTATTATTACCTTTACCGTTTAAAAAATTTAGAAATTTTTTAAATAACCCTTCTTCAAATTCTTTGCTACCAATATGAATATCCGAAATTAACGCGATAGATAAAGGATCTGGAGATGTGTTTGGTTGAAAATCAGTCGGAATATCGATTTTTGAAATAGAATTGGCAAAAATTATCCCCCTTCTACCTTTTTCACCAGGATTAAAGGTTCCCTTGACAAACAACATCTGATCCTTGATAGTTCTTTCAATAATTTTGATATAATCCAAGTTATCAGAGTTGTTTTGAATTAAAACACTAATTATACCTGTTAAATCCTCCAAAGTTAATAAATAATTTCCCTTTTTTGTTAAATGAATGTTATTTACTAAACCTATTGTAGAGATTTCAATGCTATTCGACAACCTGAAAATATTATTAATATTAGTTGCTGAATTTACTTCTGGTCTTCTTCTAATGAGTTTTCGAAGTTGGTTAAATTTATCGAGCGTTAATTCGTAAAATTCATCGTACTTTCCATTCGTGTGTAATTTACTAGTTGGATCTTTTAAAATTTCGAAAATAAAATCATAATCCTTTGCTACTGGTTTAAAAATAAAAGTTGATTTGGTAGATTCGTGTGTTTTTGCTTTAATTTTCTTCTTTGCGGGTATTTTTTCTAATTGAGTATAAATTGGAGTAGACTGAGTTCGATCTTCAGATTTCGAAGTTTTGATTAGGGTTTCAGAGGATATTGATGTAACTTCATCGTTAAACAATTTTGTATCTGGTTTGCTTGATGATTTGAAAACATCTTTTGTGTCTATGGATGTGAAATCCATAGAGAGCGAATTAGATCTGGAAATTATTCGCTTTAATGCCCTTTGTATTTCTTCGTTTGAAATTTCTTTTAAAACGGTTTCTGTTAAATGATTTTTAAAAGTTGGGATAAAACTAGTTTCTTTAATAATAATATTTAAGTTTTTCATGGGATTCTCAAGATTTACTATCCAGTCTAACATTGTAGGAGTAATATTAATTCCTGAGTTTACCAATTTATCTAAGATAACCCGTTTCTGCTCAGATATTTCGTTTTTCAAATCCTTTTCTTCCAAAATAGAATTATTATAATTATGATGGGATTAAGTTAAAATGTTTGTTATTAAAGAAAAAACAAATTTTTTTTTAAATATTAGGAGGCTATAATAATTCTCAAAATATCATTATAAATTGGAAATCTCTTCAAATTAAAATAACATAATTCAATCAGCCTATTAATAAAACAATTTATTTTGAAAGTGAATATTTAGATTATTATATCCTATTTTTCTGCATTGAGATTATTAAAGTAATTTTAAGGTGTATATGTTTTATGGTAGAAATGAGTAAGGAAATGGAAGAGTATTTTTCACAAATACAAATTGGAGTAGATAAATGCTACGAGATTGCAGATAATGCTCGTCAAAAAGGATTGGATCCTGAGATTTTCGTAGAGTCACCCCAAGCTAAAGATTTAGCAGGAAGGGTTGAGAAACTCGTAGGGCCAGAAGGTGTAGCTGAAGTAATAAGAAATTTAAAAGATCAAGGTAAATCTGACGACGAGATAGTGTTTCAAGTAGTTTCTGACATCCTTGACCAGAAAATAGGGAAGATTACATCATTAGAAGCTAGGGTTGAGAGAGCCATTAGAGTTGGGCTCGCTATAAAAACGATGGGCGTCGTTAGCGCTCCACTTGAAGGAATATCTAAAATTTTAATTCGAGAAGATCTCCAACATAACAAATATTTATCGTTATATTTTTCTGGTCCTATTAGAGCAGCAGGAGGAACAACAGCGGCGTTATGTGTGTTAATCGCAGATTATGTTAGAAAAAAATCAAATATTCCAAAGTATGAAGCGACTGAGGGAGAAATTGGGAGATATGTTGAAGAAGTCAAGCTTTATGATAGAAGAGTTCATTTACAATATCCTTCCTCAAATGATGAAATACGATTTGCTGTAGAACATTTACCAGTGGAAATTAATGGAGACCCTACGGAAGATGAAGAGGTTTCTGCATTTAGAAAATTACCTAGAATAGAAACGAATAATATACGGGGGGGTGCTTGTTTAGTTTTAAATGACGGGATACTTCTTAAAGCACCAAAACTCCTAAAAATAGCAAAAAATATGAACTTAGAAGGTTGGGATTGGTTAGCAAAATTAAAAAAGATTTCTCAAAGGGATGAGAAAACAGAAAATTTAGATATTAAAAATAAAGAAGAAACTTTCATAATTCCTCCTAATTCAAAATATGTTTCTGAAATTATCGCTGGAAGAGCTGTATTTAGCCATCCTTCTAAAATTGGGGGACACAGAATTCGATATGGGAGATCTCGTAATACAGGATTAGCTGCTGCTGGTTTACATCCCGCAACAATGGTGGTATTAGATAATTTTATAGCAATTGGAACACAATTGAGAATTGAGAGACCGGGAAAAAGTGCCAGTATATGTCCTGTTAGTTCTATAGAACCCCCTATCGTAAAGCTTAAAAATGGAAATGTAATAAAGATTTCAAATGTTAAAATTGCAAAAGAATCGTTTCCAAATATTGAAAAAATCTTATTTTTAGGTGATATTCTCTTTGGTTTTGGTGAATTTGCCGAAAATAATCATAGATTAGTTCCATCTGGTTATGTAGAAGAATGGTGGGCGTTAGAGTTAGAGCAAGCAATAGAAGTTGAAGGAAATTTTAATTCGGAGATATATGAGTTTGTAAAAAACCCATTTAAAAAGATTCCCTCTGCAAAGGAGGCTTTAACTCTGGCACAAAACTATAATGTACCGTTGCATCCACTTTATACTGATTTTTGGGGAAATCTCTCAATAAGTGAGTTAAAAATTCTAAGGGAAGCTTTAATTAATGGATTTGATGAAGCCAATAAAACAATCGAATTAAAAAATGATAAGGGATTGAAACAGATATTAGAAAAAGCATTCATTCTTCATACTATTAAAGAAAATAGCATCATTCTAAATAAGACTACAATTGAAATTTTTGAAACAATTTTCAATTTAGGAGATAAAAAAATTGTTGATGGTGGTAAAGATGACGATAATTTCTTCTATTTCTCTAAAATCTCTCCTATTGTTATTAGAAATAAAGCCCCCTTTTTCATGGGTACTCGTATGGGTCGGCCTGAAAAATCTGAAAGAAAAAGTATGAAAGGTGTCCATACCTTATTTCCTCTCAGCGATAAAGTTGGAAACACGAGGTTGGTCGAGAAAGCAATTGAATTTGGAAAAGTAAAAATTGACCTTTGTAGAAAAAAATGCCCCAATTGCGGAACAGTCACTCCTTTTAATCTTTGTCCTAAATGTAGAACACATACAGAATTTCAGAAGATATGTCTCAATTGTAATAAAAAATTATACCCCAAAAATGAAGAAAAATGTCCTAAATGCGGTAGCGAATTAAAATTTTCTGCAGAAGCTGGTTTTAATATAAAAAATTATGTCAAATCTGTATTAAGTCCATTGAAAACAACATTACCAAATAAATTTAAGGGTATTTTTGGATTAACCAATAAATTTAAAGTTCCAGAACCCCTTGAAAAAGGAATTCTTCGAGCTAAAAATGGTCTTCTTGTATATAAAACTGCTGAAATTCGCTATGATGCTACTGATATTCCATTAACACATTTTAAACCAAAAGAAATAAAAACATCAATTAACCGATTAAATGAATTAGGATATAAAAAAGACTATAAAGGGAAAGATTTAATTGATAAAAATCAGATTTTAGAACTTAAAGTTCAAGATGTTCTTCTCTCTGAAGATTGCGCAGACTATTTCATAAAGCTTACTAAATTTTTAGATGACGAATTGGAATTCTTTTATGATATGAATAGGTTCTTTAATGTCCTAAAGAGAGAAGATTTAATTGGGCATTCAGTAGTAGGGCTCGCCCCTCATACTAGTGCGGGAATTGTTGGTAGGATTATTGGTTTTACAGTAGCACGATCTATTTATGCCCATCCGTTTTGGCATGCAGCAAAAAGACGCAATTGCGATGGAGACGAAGATGGTATTATGCTACTTTTAGATCCTTTATTAAACTTTTCGAGATATTATTTACCAAGTAAAATAGGAGGTAGAATGGACGCGACTTTAGTTATTTCTTCAATTTTGGACCCAAATGAAATAGATGGTGAGGCTCATAATATTGATACTCTTTTTAAATATCCTTTAGAGTTTTATATAGCAACCCAAAAATTTATTATGCCATCAGAAATAGAAGAAAACATGAATTTAGTTAAAAATCGCTTAGGAACTTCAAACCAATATGAAAATCTTGGTTTTAACATACCAACAAAAGATATTAATGAGGGTCCCACGATCACATCATACAAAACTCATAAATCAATGGAAGAAAAAATTGATGCCCAATTACACCTCGCAAAGATCATTCAAGCGGTCGACGATAAAAAAGTTGCTGAGAAGATTTTATCTACACATTTCACTCCAGATATATTAGGAAATTTAAAAAAATTTGCTATACAGAGTTTTAGATGTGTAAAATGTAACGAAAAATTTAGACGCCCACCACTTTCAAATGCAGGAAAGTGTCCAAAATGTGGAAATAAAGTGATATTGACAGTTAATCGCGGAGGTATAGAAAAATATATCCCTAGAGCTATAAAACTTTGTAAAGATTTTAATTTGGATAATTATACAATTCAACGAATGGAATTAATAGAAGAATATGTTGAAAGTCTTACCAATAATCCAAAAATTAAGCAACAACAATTATCTAATTTCTTCTAAATAGAAATTCATTAAATCAATTGATCTTATTGTAGCATGACAAATATCCAAACACCCATTCAAATTTTGAGAGGAGCATTTGTCGGGAGTATCCCTAGATGAATGAATGAATTTAGAATCCTTATCTGAATGAAAGCAAGCTACTTGAAATGAAGATTTAGTTTTTTTAGCAAAAGATCGAAATGATATGTGATCTGTTTTAGTTCCTAATTTTTTTTTAAATTTGATTAATGGCACATTCAATTCGATTGCGGTTTCTTCAAGCATTGTGGTTAAATTAAAAATCCCCTTCTGGCTTTTAAAAGGTGTTGAATTCCTGTTTTCAAGTCCTATGTATGTCCCGACCATATCTATATTAATATTGAAAGATCTATCTAAATCATATTTTTCAGTTAAATAACTACGATGCCTTTTACAAAAACTTTTAGATCCTTTTAAACCCCATTCTTCAGCACCACTCCATAAAAAAATTATATCATAATTTTCAAGAGGGTTTTTTTTAAATAATTTTATAAGTTCAATTAAAATAGAAACTCCACTAGCATTATCAATCGATCCTTTGGATTTGTTATCATCAAATACAAGTAAAAATATTGCAACAGTTACAACAAATTCAACTATTGTAAATATAATTATTAATTGAAAAGTTTCTTCTGATTTTTCACCAAATATAAAAATATTTGCGATAATAAAAGCGAAAAGAACATATGGCAAAATAATAATTTTGAATAAAAAGAAGAATATTTTCTGTAATCCATAAGGGAGATTGGATGAAAAGGTGTCATAATGAGCGGATAAAATTACCACTGCTCGATTCTGATTTTTCTTCCAAGCTTTGATTTTTGCTACTACATTTTTTGAATCCTCCTTTCCTACTAAGGAATAATTACGAAACCTTTGAAAAAGATACTTTATAGAGAAAAAGGCAAATATAACTAAGAATAAACGAAAAAATACTAGATAACAAGATATTATAATATAGCTTAATCTCATGAAATACCTTTTGGCTCCAGTAAAAGAAAAATACTCCATTTGAGATTCAATATTCTCCTTACATAACTCATTTTGAATATACAATGCTGCTTTTGTTTCTCTCACAGAAGAAAGCGATCTATTAAAAGCTAAAGAGTTAACATGATCTATTGGTGTTTTTTGATGATCTAGTTTTGAGCTTAAAGTAGTATTCATAAATTTCTTAATACTTGTCAACTTTTTAAGATATGTTTTATAATTTTAAGATTTTCAATTAACTTTTTTTCCAATAAGAAGATTCACTTAAAACGTAATGCAGGAGGAGGGATTTGAACCCTCGAACTCCTATGAGACTAGAGCCTCGGTCTAGCACCGTTGACCAGGCTTGGCAACTCCTGCGTAGTTTTTAAATAAAATCAGATAATTTTTTACTTTAAATTTCTAGAACTTAATAGCATTAAAGAGTAGAAATATTAAAAAATTTTATTATTTACTTTCTCTTCTAATTTAATTGTAAAACTAATAGGATTCTAACCATAATAAATTAAATTAATAATTAGAAGAAGAGCTTTGTTTTTAATAAAATTTTTATTCAAAAGTTTTAACTATTT
>JAUWZT010000196.1 GCA_030615145.1 Promethearchaeota archaeon
TTAAGGACTATGTTAGTATTTTATAGATTTAGACTTTTTTTGATATTTTCTCAATAAACATCAATGGGTATTTGAGTTCTTTAATCCATTCTACTTTTGCTATAATTTCTACAGATTTGAACTCTAGAACAATTTTAGCTTTAATATGCTTCCCAGTAATTTCATCGTAATCAAATTCGGAAGACTTATCTCCCTGAATTTGTTCACGATTAATATTAACTTTAACTAATTTAACATATGGTTGGCAGGAGATGGAAGCTTCAATACCTTTTTCAATAGAATCAATAATGCTAGAATTCGAGGAAATTGGCATCCCACATAGAATATGATAAAGAGCTCCTAATTTTATACCTATTTCAAAGCTTGCCCTTTCTCCATCACTTAAATCAGAAGGAAAATAAGCGTTTTCTTTACTATTGGACATTAATTTTCATCTATAATTTCTATTTTTGCTCCGTGATTATTAGGTTTGCATAAGTAAATGTGTCCACCAACACCGTTTACACGCATCTGAGCAGCTTTTAAAAGATCATTCGCTTCATCGTCAGATTCTACTATTCCTACGATACTAGGTCCAAAGGAAGACATTCCATAAGCTTTAATACCATAATCTTCAAAAAATGTCAGAATATCTTTTACAATTTCATGTTGGAGAGATATTTCAATTTTTTTGAACCCAATATTCTGTATTCTTTTTAGGCCTTCACCAAAGCTCACTAAATCTTTTCGAATAACTCCTGGAACTAATTTCATTAGAATTTGATGTGACACTTCGTTCACTTCCTCTCTTGGGATAGGAGTATGACTCTGAAAAATGCCAACTTCTTCATCTCCATAGGCTCCTTTCTTTACATTTGGGATTACTAATACAAATCTCCAGTGTTCAGGAATTTGGTATCGTAAAATAGTAAGTGCGGGATTAGCGGATTTTGAAGCTGAAGAAGGGAGAAAAGTTTCTTTTTCTTTACCTTTTCCAAATTCATGGCCAGCATCAACAATAAAACCACCTTTTTCAAATCCTCTCCAACCAATTCCTGACGTTCCACCTCTATTTACGAGTTTTGTCAGTTCTTCTATAGAAACATAATCGATATCTTTTAATTTAGTTATTGCTACTGCTATGGCTAACGAGAGTTGGGTTTTAGATCCTAATCCCACATGGCTTGGAAAGTATCTCTTTAAATTAAAGTGAAAGTTCTTATTATTTATGTTATACGCTTTGAAAACCTTTGAAGCTTGCTCATTAATGACCTCAATCGATTCGCGATAGTATTTATGGGCTTCGATTTGAAACTCCTCTGCACGATTAGAAGCTTCGAATACTACATTAGGTCTATCTAACATAAGACCAATTCCACCATCAACGCGACCAGTATAACCGTTTTCATCGATTAGAGAAAGGTGGATCCTACATGGCGTTGTAATTCTACATTTTACCATTTTGCTTCAAGATAATAAAAAAATTTGGAGCTATGAATAAGAATTCATAGAATAATTTAAATTTAATATAATTTCAAATTTATAATCAATCTAATTAGAAGCCGAAATTTGATGGTTAACAATATTAAAAAGACTTCTTTTTAGAAATAAATATAGATTTCATTGAACAAGATATTTTATGATCTCCTAATTTAATATAAATTAGTAGTGATTGAAATATTTATTAGAGGTTTTTCTCTTGAGTGATTTAGAAGGTTTGACAAGAAGATTGTTAATACAAAATAAAACTGACGAAGAAATTCTTAAAAGATTAGTCCAAGAATACATGGATTTTAAGGATATTGATAAAGAACTGGCATATACATTTGCTAATGCAATTTTAACGGAATGTAAGAGAAGCGACATAAGCAAAGTCTCAGAACCGTTTATTAAAGACTTATTAGGAATAAATAAGGCAAATGTGACTGTGGGGAAACAGGGTGTGGGATGTCGAGGCGTAGGGGATTTTTTTGTTCATAAATTAATAACAGAATTATCAGAAACTAAAAAACAACCATTTTTATCTCCAACTTCTTTGGATGATGCTGGAGCGGTTAAATTATCTGATGAGCATATTTTGAATGGAACGAATGACATATTAATTGTCTCCAAAATGGAGGGAATCCATAGCCGACTCAGCGATTTTCCGTTTGTATGTGGATTTCATGTTACGCGAGCGTGCTTACGAGATTTGTACGTAAAGGGAGCAGAACCAATTTCAATTATGATTGATATACACTTGGCCGATGATGCAGATGTAGGAAAATTATTTGATTTTATGGCAGGAGTTTCTACAGTTGCCGAATTATCAAAAGTTCCAATTACAGCCGGCTCTACATTAAGGATAGGGGGGGATATGGTAATTGGAAATAGGTTAGTGGGTGGAATTAGTGCGGTAGGCGTTGCTCAAAACAAATTATTGGCGAGACGCAACATCCAAGTTGGAGATAAAATATTAATGACTGAGGGCGCTGGAGGTGGAACTATAACAACAACAGCCATCTACTCGGGAAACCATAATGTTGTAAACGAAACGATGAATATTAAATTCTTAGAAGCTTGTAATGTCTTGTTAAAAAAAGATTATCTTAATGAGATTAGGGCAATGTGCGATGTTACAAACGGGGGCCTTAGAGGGGATTTATACGAAATAAACTACGAAGCGAAATCAGGCGTAACAATCTATGAACAGAGCGTACGAGAACTTGTTAATCCCGTAGTGTTAGAATTATTAGAAAAAGTGGGCGTTGATTACTTAGGTGTATCGCTAGATGCGCTTCTAATTTACTGCTCGGACACTATATCGGAACAAATAATTAGTGATTTGGCATCGAAAAATATTAAATGCTCAGAAATCGGTTATGTTGACAATTCTAATCAAGTAAATATGATTTACGAGGGAGAAGAGAAAAAATCAATTCTTCCCAAATTTCGAGAATCCGCTTATACCAAAATAAAACAAGAAATAGGGGAGGAAACTCCTGAATTGAAGTTAGAAATGGAGATAAAAATTGAAAAAGCAGCTACAGAAGCTTTGAAAAAAAGACAAAAAATTATTGATCACATTAGAAAGCAGAGTTTTTTAAATGCCTAAAACTTCCTTATACCAAATAATTTAGTCTTATTCATTAAAAGTAAGAACTTCGTTTAGTGATCCAGATCTAAATCCTTCTAAATCAATCGTAATGTAACAAAATCCTAGTTGTTTGAATTTAATTTTAATTTGTTCAATTATTTGGCCAGTCATAACTTTTGTAATATCTTCAGGCATAAGCTCGATTCTTGCTAGCTTTCCTTCGTGAAGTCTGACCCGTAATTGATTTAAATTATATGAGTTTCTCAAGAATTTTTCAGATTCTCTAATCATATCTAATTTCTCTTCGTTGATTTCTTGATCGTAGGGTATACGCGACGAAAAACAGGCCATTGAAGGTTTCGATTGCACTTCTAAGTTAAAGTATTTGCATATCTCTCTAATCTCTTGTTTGTTTATTTTGAAATCTATATAAGGAGTAGTAATATTCAATTCTTTCAATGCTTGCATTCCTGGTCTATAATCTGATAAATCATCTATATTTGATCCATCTAATATTAAATCAAAATTCCTTTCTTCCTTAATTTTTATGATATCCTTATATAAGCCTGTTTTACAAATATAACACCGATTTTTAGGATTAACTCTAAAATTTTCATCTTTTAAGGGATCACGCTCAATAATTAAATGGGTTATGCTGTATTCTTTTGCAAATTCACTAGTCAATCTAATCTCATCATCAGGATAAAGAATTGATTTTTCTGTTACAAGTAATGCTTTTTTAGCGTATTTATTTGAAAGAAACGCTAATAAACTGCTGTCAACTCCTCCAGAAAATGCAATTATTACTTCTTTATTTTTTAAGAATGATGTAAGATTCTCAAGCTTACCTCTTAGATTCTTGGACAAATCCATCGTTATTCTAATTCTTTAGAAAACATGATGAGTAATAAATTTTTATTTTAGAAAATATAAAAATACTAAGATTTATATACTATATCAAATATAGTATTCTTAAGACACTATAAAATAAATACTATTTTGAAAAAAGGTGCAACAAAAATTGATTAAAAAAGTAAAAGGAATGGACACTGAGTTCCAAGAATATGCTTCCAAATTTGAATCCGAAATAAATCGAGGTATTTCAACGCTTAGTATATTATCTATAATCAGTCAATATGGAGAAGATGGTGTATATGGGTATCAGATCTCTAAAGATCTTCTAAAACAAACACAGGAAATGTTAATAATCGAAGAAGGCACGCTTTATCCTATATTAAGAAAACTTGAAGGCGATAGAATAATAAAATCTGAAAGAGAAGAAGAAGGAAGGAAGAGAAAATTCTACTATATTACAGCTTATGGAGAGAAAATATACAATTATTTATCAGGGTTTTATTCGAAACTAACCGAAGCAATCGCACCATTATTCGATGTAAGTGTTCATTTGAAACAGAACAAATATCTATATTGCCCTGCATGTGCCAATAAAATTGATATACAAAATTTAGAAGCAAAATATTGCGATGTATGTGGGCACTATATCGAAAAAGAATTAGATGAAAGAGGTTTAAAAAATGAATGAAAATAGCATGGAATATTCCGTGAGAGAATATATAAAAGAAGTTGAGAAGAGACTTCCTGAATGGCTTAAAGACAAGAAAGAACATAAAGAGATCTTGGCTGATTTGGAAGAACACATTTGGAGTAAAGCAGCTGAATTATCAAAAACTGGGCAACCAGATCAAACATCGGTAAAATTGGCAATAGATCATATGGGTACGCCACAAAATATCGCTAAAGAATATAAAAGGCGTGGAGAACCTAAATACTATATTACGAAGGAGCTTTGGAATTTGTATATTAAAGCGCTATCTACCGTTTTTGCAATTATTGTATCATTGGTGATAATTGGGATGATAGTAACTTTTTTCACTGGAAATGGTTCGTTTGAAACTTTGGTTGGAGGACTTATTACGGGGATTCAAACAGGTCTATTACTTTCTTTTACAATAGTTACTATTGTATTCGTCGCTTTATCGCACGAGGGATATTTTCCCGAAGATTTTAAATCTAAGAAAGAGCAAAAATTAATGAAACAATTAAGGGAGCAAGAAGTTGAAGAGGAAGGCACAATTTCTCAAACCCTAAAACAACCCTTAAAACCTTTCATTAAACCAGCAGGAGAAATTATCGGAGGTGGAATTGGGTTGGTATTTGGCATCATACTTTTATCCCAACCTTTCCCTACATACATGTTTTTCCCAGATTTCTTGATGATTTTAAAAATTTTTGGATTGATTACAATGCTCGAAGGTTCTTTAGATATTTCCCGGGGAATAATTGGCAATCGGCGACCAAACACTCACCAAGTGCTACATATGATAACAATTCTGTTCAAACTCTCAGTAATTCCACTTTTAGTTATTTTAATGAATCGTCCTGAGATTTTCCCATTCTTTTCAGAACCGTGGATACATGTTGGGATCTCTGTAGAGTTCTATGACGAATATAGAGTGATACTTGGAGTAATTATCGCGTTAACTTGCCTATTGACAATCGAAAATATCTATAACATCATTAAGATACAAAAATATAAATAAATTTTTTTTTATTTTCTTTAATATTTACTGTAAATTCAATTTTTTTGAGAGTTTTAGATAATTTAGAGTGTTTTAGCGTAATTTAGAAGTGTTATTTTTTCTTTAGATTAACCCAGTATAAGTCTAAGCTGACTTAAAATTTTTTAATATAAGAAACGATTCGGGGATTAACCAAAGAAAAGCTGCTAAAAGCATCATCCATTCAAGAAATGGTCTTGTCACTGAATTAGGTGGAAATAAAAACAAAATACTTGCTGTAAATGGACCTACCATCATGTAGAGCCCTAGAAGTCTCGGAAACATTGTTTTTTTTAATTTTAATAGGATAGCAATGCCATTAAATAGCGCTCCAAAAGCTAATCCTGCGAATACTATAATTGAAAAACTAAAATGTAATCCCAACTCGGTAGTTCTATCCTCGCTAAATAACCCTATCCCAAACAATCCGACGGCTCCTGAGAGAAGCGAAAGCAAACCAAAAAACGCGTGTAAATCGATGCATATACAAAAAATTCTTTCAAAAATAGACTTGTTTGAATTAAAAATAATATTTTTTGTATCTGAAACTATTATTTTTGTTATGTAGAAAAAGACAGGGACGAGAAAGCAAGCAGTTGTCATTGTTATGGCATCTAAAACGAAAGGAGCGGGAGTATAACTAATTGACCCTAAATCACTAATGTAATTGTCAATTATGTTATAACTTTCTGGACCAAAAAAAAACGCGATTAGCACCCCAATAAGAAGTCCAGGTAAAAAAGTTAGTAAACTTACATAAATACATATTTTAATTAATTTTTGATTCAAAAAATGGTTAAAAAGGCGATTTATTTTCATAAATAATAAATTAAACTGACCCATTTACTTTTGTAATTTGTTTTTGTGTTTAAAATTATCTAAAAATAAAA
>JAUWZT010000112.1 GCA_030615145.1 Promethearchaeota archaeon
CCATTTACATCTGCAAACGACATAATATTTATTTAAATCAAATCTCACTTATAACTTTTGAAATTCAGTTGATATTTAAAAATAAATAAAAGGCTAAAAAACTACAAAAAATCTTATCTCTAATAGTGTTTTTTTAACAAAATTTAACAAAATTTATTATATATGGTATCTACTTCTAAAGTGAAGAGTACAGATAATACATATGTACTCTAATTGTTTTATTAGGTTTTAAAAATGGTAAAAGGAACAGTTAAATGGTTTGACAGCCGTAAAGGCTTTGGATTTATAACTCGTGAAGATGGTTCGGGTGATATTTTCGTTCACTTCTCAGCAATCAAAGGAGATGATAACGAATTTAAGATCATCTATGAAGGAGATATCGTAGAATTTGAAATCACAGAGGGCCAGAAAGGACCTCAAGCAACTGACTTAACTATTGTCGAAAGAGGACCACGCGAGGATTATAGATCAAGACGTTATTAAGAATTAACGTAGTAGTTAATTTAGAACACGCATTAAAAAAACATATATTAAAGGAAATATCAGAATAATAGAAACGCACAAAATGCTCTTGGAATGGGAGAAAATTTTTACTTTTTATTGGAATGAATTTCCCCCTTTTTTTTTATTACATTTTTTTTATTATAATTTATAAAATTTAAAATACTCAAATAGAATTAGAGTAAAATCATTTTTATTATGTCAAATTATATATTGTTAAAATTATATTATAGAACTTGAAATGGTAATCCTTTTCAAATCCTTTGGTAACTTTACCACTGGGCAGACTTCATACCTGGCTCTCGTTTCAAAAAAATCCAGAGGTACTATCACGTTAACTGACAAGGAGTTTTCTTTTAAATCCGAAAAAGATAACATATTATTTCAACTGAGAATACACGATATTGAAAATTTTTCTCTAAGAAATCGATTAAAACTTCCAACGATCGAATTAATAAGCATCCAAGGAATCGTTTATACGTTTTATCCTCATAAAAAAGAAAATAGTTCGCTTTTTTCGTCAAAAAAATCAACAGAAGAACTTTTTAGACAACTGACAAGGTTTACTTACAAAGAGGAAAGCCCGATTTTATTTGAAATTAAGGGCGGGTTTATGGCCGACAGCTCCATTGGCGAGAACTCTGCATCTGAAACGCTAAAAGGGATTATTTTTTTAAACGAAAATTATTTATTTTTTAAGCCATTTAACGAGAAAACGATGTACCAAATTGCTATATTGAATATTCTAAGAATTATGAAAGAGAATACCAATTTGGGCCCATCTGTAAAGATTCAAACGAAACAAAACAAAATTTATTCGTATATAGCGCTTAAAAAACAATTAGGCTTGTATGTAAAAGATAAATCAAAAACGAAAAAATTATTTGAAATTATAAACCAAGCGAAGATATATAAAATATCAGAACAAATCCGATTAGAAAAAGAAGACAAGGAACGAATCGAACGGGTCAAATCGATGATGGAAGTGTCAAATCGATTAAGGCTTGATATGATGCGTATTGCGTTAGACATGGACGAAAAGACTTTTACGGAAAAGGTGTTCCAATGGGCAAAACGATTTAAGTTCTTAATAGATGGGGACTACTTAATCGTTAATGAAGATACTGTTGAAGATTTCCTTAACGATTTATCTACTGGAGTGGGCGTTTTATTGCGTAGGGGGTTAAAAGGAAATTGCCAATTTTGCGAGAAAAAGATTGATTCCAACGCAAAAATATGCCCATATTGCGGGAAGGAAGTGTCTAATTCGTAAAAGTAATAATTTTAGTTAATCTCCCCATTGGACTAAGCGTCGTTCTCCTTCTAGCGTTTTAATGTGAGTAACATCTTGCGATACTTCTAATGTACCGATGTATTTGTCTTGGTCGTCCCTTACTGCAAAATATCGAATGTTAACAAATTTATCGCCGATTTGTATCCAAAATTCAGCCACACTCTTTTCCCCGCTTTTAAATTTCGCTACGATATCTTCTACAATATGCATGGATTTTGGGGGGTGGCATTTTTGAACTTTCCTCCCTATAACCGCTGGGCTTCTTGGAAATATACGTTCGTCAGTTGCAGAATAATATTTTACTTCGTCGTTAACATCAACAAACGAAATATCAATAGGTAAATGCTTTAACATTAGGTTGATTTGCTCTAAAGTTAACTTACCAGTATCTAAATCAAGCAAATTTGAGGATTCTAACTTGATCTCAGGGGCATGAACATCCCCAGGCGTTACTGGTTTCCATTTATCTCCAGGGCGCACCCAAACATAACCAATTTCTTCTTCGCCACGTTTAACGCGAGCCCAATCTGATTCTTTAAATTTTTCAAGCGCCATTGGAAATAAAATATGCTCTTCTTTGTAGATCATCTCATCCACTTTTTCTATGAGCTCTTCGATATTTTCTAGCTTACTGGCTTTAAAGCCAGCTCGAATTTCGTCGTGAACTGCCCACATTACTTGAGGTGGCCCAGAAATGTCCAAATTCTCTAGTATTGGAAAAAGTTGATTCTCAATGCGAGTATAATGAATCTCTAATTTTGCTAATTCTTTTAATAATTCTAATTTATTCTCATCGGCAGCAGAGCGTATTTTCTGAATTAAATCCCTTGCTATCTTATTTTCTTCCATATAAGTATGGATGGGGTGCCCTGAAACTGTTTCTGGACAATCCTTTTCCTCCAATGTATCTTTGAATAGCTCTACATGTATATCGCATAACTCAGTAATTTGATCTGCTTTCAGAACCCCCTCATCAATTAAGCTTTGTTCCATCTCACCTATTTCAGACGGCGATACATCTACTAAAATTTCTTTAAACCGTTGTTTAAGGCCCTCGAGCTCCGCTCCCTTGTGCATGTCAATTACGAGTTCTTTTAATTGTTCTCTTCGTTGAGTTTTTAATTCCTCTATTTCTTCTGAAGTTTTACCCATCGATTCTTCAATTACTTGGAGAATTTTGCTTAAATCAACGTCAATTAGTTTTGAAACGTCCTTTATTGTGGCTTTTTTGCCAATAGTTCTTCTTACTATTGGATTTTTAAGTCTCTTAATTTTGGGCGATAATTTAAGTAATTCGTTATAGACGTGCGGAAACTGTTCAATCAAGGGTAATATCTTAGTTTTTTTATCTAAATCCATATTATTACTACCTTTACAAAAATAATTGCTCTAAGCTATATCAACATAATATACAATTTAATTTTTTTTGTTAACATGTTCTTTTGAAATTTTTAGGAATTTTTACCACTATTATTTGTAAAAAAATAGATAAAAGGATTTTAAAAAATTTAAAAGCTTTTTTTTTATGTCAGAATGTCACTATTTATTTTTCTCTTCAAATTCCACAAGATTATTTAGTAATCTCTTCAAAAAACTTTCGAAGCGATCTATTTCTTCCTCAGAAAAACCGTTATAAAACAAATTCAACATTTCATTTGATACATTAATATAATTCTGTTCAAATTCTTTATCTACTTTAATTAAATTTATTATTATTTTCCTTCTATCCTTTTTTGAAGGAGATCGTTTAATATATCCTGCTTCTTCAAGACGATCTAACATAGAAGTTAAAGTAGATTTGCTTAATTGTGTTTCTTTTGAAAGTTCATGAATGGGTAAGTTGTTGTTGTTCCAAAGAACAAACATTATTCTACCTTGTGCGGGATTTAAATCATCTAACTTATTTTTTTTAAGTTTCCGGTTAAATACTCGTCCTGAGAGTTGGTGGATCTTAGCAATAAGAATTCCTGCTTCTCGTTGCTGACTCATTTTGATTGTCCTAATTCGAAATTGAGTTGATTTAATTTATAATAAAATCTAGCGTGTGTTGGATGTAATCTAATTAAAGAATAATCTGGATCTTCTACTCCTTTTAAGTAATACTTATTCCACCAATCTAACCATATTTCTTTTTTAATTTCTAAATCTGTAATAATATCAGCTAAACCTCCCAGCATGAAACCTTTAAAATCTTCTGTATCACAGTAATAAACACATATCGCGGGGTTCTTTTTTATGTGAACTGTTTTAGAAGATGAAGTATTTGTCGAAATAAAGATAAGGAATTCATCCGATTGTTTTTGAAAAAATCTGGAAAATTCAGGGAATTGTTCTTTGTTTTTTAAATTAAAAATAGCTCTTGTTATCGGAAAACCCTCAGGGTCAATTGTTGTAAGATATGCTGCTTTAGATGTTTCCATTAATTCCAAACCCATTTTTTTAGCTTCCTCTAATTCCATCTTTCGCACCTATATATTTTTAAATTATAATTTTTGAGATCTATCCTATAAAATAGTACTATATAGTACTATATTATATAAAACGAATATAATATATAAAAGTTTTGTTTTTAATTGAATTCAAATTAACCTAAGATAATTTTATAGAGATCTTTAGCGAATTGGCGTTGAAAGTTTAATAATTTATTGGAATCCAAGGTTAAAATTCTGAATTTTACAAAGATTTCGTTGCTAAAGTCTAAAACATGAAAGTGTGGTCGAAAACCAAAGATTTCTCCGTATTTATCGCATAATTTATTAAATTGGTCTATCTTGATACGAAATTCTCCGAACGGAACTCGCATTTTGAAAGTGTAGGAATGTAGTATCTTTTTGCGGTCTTCAGAAAACGAGTTAAAGAAGTTTTTGACATCGTTCTCTTCTTGTTTTCTAATAACCTCGTTGTAAGCATCAATGTCTAATCGAGCGTTGCCAATGTCTTGAGGAGCTCGAATTTGTCTTTTAAAGTGAAAATATTTCTTTCTTGATTTGAGCTTTATCGTATAGTTTAACACTATTGACGAAACAACATCAGAATTGGAAATTTCTACGATAATGCGGTCTAGCGTCTCAATAACGACTTTTGTAAGCGTAATAGACTTAATTACGCCCTTATGGTCAGAAATTTTAACTACATCCCCAACATCAATAGGATCAATAATCCATAATAATACACCTGCAACAAAATTAGAAAAAATTCCGCTTGTTACGAACGCTAAAGCTGTGCTTAATGCACCCGTTACTATTGCAGTAGTTTCAGGAGGGAGTGTCGTGAACGAGGGAAATCCGTTTATTACAAAGTAAAGTAGGGTTAATATCGACGCTATTCTAATTACAAAAATTAATTTATTTTTTTTTTTCTATAGGGATTTTTACTATTCGACTAAACAAATACGATAAAAACTTGTTAACAATAACCAATGAAATGGCAATGATAAAAACAAAAACAAACGCTTCAGGATCACTATTAAAGATTGCGCTTATTTTTCATCACCCTCGTCTTCTAATTTTAAATCAGCAAGACTTTCTTGGTATTTATCCCAACCCTTATAAATTCTATCGGGATATAAAGCAAAGAGAATGTCTCTAAGAAAAGAATCCAAGTAGTTCAAAATAATTACCGGGTTCTCTGATTTCACATACAATGCAACGCGAACACGTCCAAATCTCGTGGTGTCAACAGCATAATCGGGTTTAATGCCGAATATTGGTTCATAAGCGTTAAATACATTCAGTAACAGCTCATCGAGTTTTATTGGGTCTAAGGACCCTAAAATTTCTACTTCTTTGATGTAAGTAGTTGTTTTTATCTTCGCTGATAAGATCTTATTTATCATATTAATATATTCTTTATAGTACTTACTTTTGTGAAATTCTTCTTTCTTTAACGGTTCGAATATTTTGAACTTATCGTGAGTGAATTTCACTATAGTAGAACCGTAAACGTTACTATTTGGAATTTTAATCTCAACTCCGTCAAATTCCCGTATTTTAGTATAATTTAAATTGATTTCACTTACAATTCCTTGTATACCGTTGGTTTCTATTAAATCCCCTATTTCAAATTTCCCTGACGATAACAAAAGCGCTCCTGAAGCCACATTATTAATGATATTTTTAAAATTTAACGACACAGCAACGATTAAAAATGGAACTATGGCGAAAAATAAAGTATCTTCAATAACATACAATAACCAGAATAAGAAAATGCTCCATATAATAGTTATAGAAATTGAAACAACAGTTCGATAAGAGCGCTTTTTGAATAAATACGCAGAAAAACTATTCAATGGTTTGCGTATGATGTAAATGATTATATTTATTACAATCAAATTTTTTACAGATTGTTCCCAAGGTGGAAGATAAATTACCCATAACGCGGTGATAATGAGTATAAAATAAATGAGAAAGTAGTATTTTTTTTTCATAATTTTATATTTTGATGGCTAATTTATAAAACTGTTGTAAAGCTCAACAAAGATCAAATTATAGTCATTAGAACCTAATATATTGGTACTTAAGTTATTAGCTTTTATTATATTTTTAATAAACTATTTATGTCAAACTAAACTAAGTTTTAATTAGCAATAAAAGTACATTTCTGTAAAAAATGTGAGGTGTGCGAAAAATGATGTATGAAAACATAGAGGGCTTATCACCTGAAGACGAAAAAGAACTTAGAATATTGGAAAGCCAAATTACAGAATTATTTACTCTCCTTGAAAAAAAAGAAATACAAACATCTCAATTAAAAGACGAGAACGCAGAATTAAGAGCTCGAATTCAGAATCTAGAGCAACAATTAAGTCAACCTCAACAACAATTAAGTCAACCTCAGCAACAGATAAGTCCGCCTCAGCAACAGATAAGTCCGCCTCAACATGCGAATCAACAAATAGATACAATAATAGTGCCTAATCAGCAAATATCTCTAGCAACCTCACCTAGCACTAGCCATTCTACTTATAAAAGAAAATGTCCTAAATGCGGAGCTATGGGTTTTGCCATCAAAGAGGTTGATGATAAAACGCGTTTGATTAGCTACGTGCCAGTAAAAATTTACGCGAAAAAGCGGGTCTGCACTAAATGTAGGTATGAGTTTTAAATCGCACAATTATCTTCCTTTTTAACAAATAAAAAACCTAAGTTTATGTGAAATCCCTTCATTTTGTATAAGAACTTGAATTTAACTAAATTTTTTAATGTATTCGAAATAATTAAATTCACTAATATTAATTACTTACTATAAAAATGAGTTTTGGGTATTTTGGATTGGTTTTACACGGACATATCCCTTGGTGTAAAAAATCTGGAACTTGGCCTGCCGGTGAGGAATGGATTTTTGAAGCCATGTTGGAAACATATATTCCGTTGTTGAATCTTCTAAGGGATTTAAAAGAAAGAAATATTAAAACGGCTTTAACTATAAATATAACCCCAATTTTAGCTGAACAACTTGCAGATGACTATATGAAACAACGATTTTTAGAATATATGGATAGTTTAATTTCAAGAGCTAAAAATGATGTTAAACGATTTGAAAGTAATCGCAAAAGAAGAGAGATTGCTGGATTTCACCTGCAAAATTTTGAATATATATTAGATACATTTTACCGTAACTATTATAGAAATATATTAGGAAGTTTCAAGTGGCTTCAAGACGTAAATATGATCGAATTAATAACTTGCGGAGCAACTCATGGATTTTTACCCTTATTTGAAAGTGATTCTGCGATATTTTCGCAAATCCAATTAGCTGTAGACACCCATAAAAAATATTTTGGTCGAGAACCAAAAGGAATCTGGCTTCCTGAATGTGCTTATCGACCTAAGGAATTTAAGGAAGGAAAAGTGAGAGAAAGTATTGATTATTGGATAAATAATTCTGATATTCAATATTTCTTTGTAGATTCTCATGGAATCTTGGATGCTGGAATAATCGAACAAAATAATGATATTGGTTTAAACACAAACTTTGGGTATACTTTAGAAACTGATGTTTCTGTATTTGGTCGAAATAAAGAAACAAGTAAACAAGTATGGGATTCCAAAATAGGATATCCAGGTAATGAATATTATCGTGAATTTCATAGGAAAGATCACGATTCAGGCTTACATTATTGGAGAATTACTGATAAAACCACAGAAAAAGAAAACAAAAAGCTCTATGAAATTGCTATAGCACAAGAAAGAGTTGAGGAGCATGCAAGTCATTTTGTTTCAGTTTTATATAACGAATTGAAGGATTTTAAAAGTAAGTTCAATACCAAAGGGATAATAATATCTCCTTACGATTTTGAATTATATGGTCACTGGTGGATGGAGGGAATTAATTGGTTAAAAAGGATATTTGAATTGATATATAACCATGAAAAATTAGAAATGATAACTATATCTGAGTACATTTCAAAATATAAAGATGAATTTTCAATAATAAGAATGGGAGAGAGTAGCTGGGGTGAAGGAGGGCATTTTCAAGTCTGGAAAAATCCAGATCATGGATGGATTTGGCCCTATATAAATTCTTCAATTAAAGAACTTGGAAAAATATTAGAAGCGAATCTGAATCCAAATAATTGGGAACAGAGAATATTAAAACAAGCCGCTCGGGAGTTATTATTAATGGAAGGAAGTGATTGGCCGTTTCTTCTTTATACAAAACAAGCGAAAGAATACGCAAATCAGAGGTTTCACCATCACCATCAACGCTTTAACAAACTTTTATGGGCAGCAAAAAATTTTAACGAGAAAGAAAGAATTACATTACGGGAACTTGAAGAAATCGAATCAATAGATTCATGTTTTCAAGATATTAATATTGATTACTTTAAAAAACACTTTTGAACTTTTATAACCTAAATTTAAAATTGTTCTTTTGGTAGATACATCAAAGAATTGATTAGATCAGATACACATTGAGCTGTGGGGTGTAATTTATTCATATCGATTTTATCTAGTGTATCTTCTGCTGTAAGGAGATAATAAGGAGATCTAATCCAATGTATAACTTTTAAATCTCCATGAATAGCAAAATGGCCCGCTTCGCCGATCGGAGGCGTTGCAAAGAAATTATCGGGAACTAATATCATATTTTCAATCTTATGTTCTCTAAAAGCTTTAATTGTAAGCGCTACTAGACTTTCGGTTTGTGAAATGAAAACAGCACCTAACGCTAAATTCTTAGTTAGTTTAAAATTATGCGTTTGAGGGTCTTCTATGACTTCTCTAGCACATAAATGTTCCAAATTCACATCTACTAGTACATCTTTTAGTAAATCGTTTTTATATTTCCGGGCGAATGTTTCAGCTCCTATCCCTCCATAGAGATGTCCCGCTGATAAACAAAACAATAAAGATCTAGGTCTTTCACTCTTAGGAATTTTTGACCACGCCCTTAATTGAGCTAATACCATAGCAACACCCGTTCCATCTTCGGATGCGCCTTTAAACGCCGAATCGTGATGACTTGAGATCATTATTAATTCCTCAGAATTTCCTGGTAGAATACCCCATACATTATGGGCTTTAGTCGTTTCGCTATATCCCTCGAGAATTAAGGTTCCACGAGAATGTTTAGCTTGTGCTAATTCTCTAACTTTTATGCCATCATATTTTCCCACATATAAAGCTGGAATTGGTTTCATAACGCCATCGTAAGGCCCCCAATGACTATTCACATTTGAAGGATAGTCTCTTAAAATGAGAACTAATCCCAAGGCTCCACTATTAAATGCTCGCCAATATACAGAATCTTCTCTAGGTTTTCCTCCCAATGATTGGGGGGGAAAATTTGATAGTGCAAAAGTTAAGATAAGTTCTGTCGTTTCATCGATAATATTAGTAGGATCAGAAACGTAATACGGTTTTGCTACCTTCATTAATTTTCCAAAAGGTATAGTTGGAAATTCAATATCAGCAACTACAATTTTACCTTTAACATCAATATTTTTAAAATCTTTTTTTTGCCCAGTTCCCACGTAAACTAAAGAAGCTTTTATTCCTTCATTATCGGTAAATCCTGTATTTAACACGTAAAAACAAGGAACTTCAATTTGTTCTCTATCTCTCGATATAATTAATTTCCAATTCGTTGCAACCCAATTTATAATATTAATTGGTTCCTTTTTTACTGATTCCAGCCCTAATTCTTTTAATTTATTTTCTAAAAAATTTTCAATTATATTCCCTTGTTTTGTTCCTATTCTCCGGTGAGGTTCTTTACAAATACCCTCTAAATCTGTTTTAATAGTTTCTAAGGAAGGAGCTTCAACTTGATGTATTGGATCACTCAAATTTAATAGGATTTCTTCTACTCGCTTTCTCATCTTTCTCATTTTAGGGATTAATTTGAATAAATTAATTAAAAATTTCTTTTTTGACATGTGAAATTCAGGCGAGGGCTCAAAATCTTGTTCTATTTCTATCATCGTTCAATTAATATTTGATTTTTTAGAAATTTAAAATTTAGTTATATAAAGGTATTCTACTTGCTAATTTATTAAAATTTCTATCTTATAGATGGCTGATTCTATCTTAATAGATGGCTAAATCTTTCCATAAAAAAAAGTGATGCACTTCCCTATTGTTCATTTAATGTTTGTGAAAGTTTTATACTTATCTGTTTCAAAACCTCATTTGAGAGTTCTGTTTTGTTTTTCATTCACCAATCAAGTTTATAAAAATTTAAATTTAAATGAAAATATTTTTTAATATCAGTGAAATATGAGATCGAGGATCCTATGGAAAATGGTCAAAGTGATTTAGAGATAGTTATTTACGGAGCTGGAGCAGTTGGAGCTTCTATTTGTGGCTTTTTATCCCCTCACTATAATAAAATCTATTTATTGGCGCGAGGAGAAAATGCTCAGGCAATGAAATCTAAAGGTTTGATTATGTATCAAAACACATTTGATAATAAGCAAGTAATTAGTGTAAATATTATCGAAGATCTAAATGAAAAACCGAACACAGATATAGTTATTATAGCTGTCAAAAATTATGATCTTGAAGATGTTGCCAAGGACATCTACTCAAAACTTGGAGATACACCTATTATCATTGCCTTGCAAAATGGTGTTGAAAATCAGAGAATTTTACCTAAGTATTTCTCTAAAATTATATATAGCGCTATTATAATGTCGGCTTGGAAAGAGAAGCCCGGAATCTTTGGGCATTCTGTTAAAGGTTATGTTATTTTTGGCACATTAGACAACAGTCTTCAATTTGAAATGAAATTAATTAAAAAACTTTTAATTCCAGGATATAAATTTAAAATCTCCCAAAATATTCAGGATGCCATACACACGAAATTGATTTTAAATTTATCCAACCCATTACTGACTCTAATTAAACACACCAATCTAGATAAAGAATCAATTTCAAAATTAGGCAAAATATACAATGAAACGCTAGTTGAG
>JAUWZT010000172.1 GCA_030615145.1 Promethearchaeota archaeon
CAAACGCTCATGTAATATGTATTATTATTATAATTAAATTAAAAATGGAATAACTATGGTTAATCAATCAAAATTAGAAAATAGGATAATTCCCTATAAGATATTAAAACAAGCCGTGTCCACTACACACGAGTTGGTTGAGAAAATACTTCCCGAAGATGGAATGCCGGCATTGAGGTTAGGATTAAAATACATCGACTTAGTAATGACTGATTTTATTAAAAAAGCGGGAGAAGGGCAACCTATAATTGGATACCATTTCGCATTCCCTTCAGATTATCTTTATTGTTTTGATTGTGTGCCCGTTTGTGTTGAGGCGGTCTCGTATTTCATATCCGCATTATTACCTGACGGTTCTGAACCTTATTATGATTTAATAACTAGCTGGGGACATCCATTCCATACATGCTCCTCCCAAAAAGGGACAATGGGGATGACACTTGACGATTTATTCAAATTTGACGCAATTATCACACCAACCGCGCCATGCGACAACACTTACGCTTCTTATCCTTTTTTTAGGTATCATAAGAATATTCCCTTAGTAACTCCCGATTTACCGTTCCTTTGGGAAGAAAAAAGCTATACTTATTATGGAGAACAACTAAGGCTAAGTTTAGAGGAATTAGGTAAAGTAATTGGTCAAGAACCCGATTATGAAAAAATGAGAAAGCATATTGAACTTGAAAATGAAACGAGAAAAACCCAACTTGAAATATTTGAACTAAAAAAAGCGACTCCATGTCCCGTAGAAAACATGTTTAACCCTATGTCCGCAGCTGCCGCAACTTTTATGTCAGGGCGCGAAGAAAAATTAGAGTTTTATCGCGATATGCTTGAAATTGCTAAGATCCGCTATAAAAATAAAGAGCATCATGGTGCTGAAGAAAAAATACGAAGTATATGGCCGTACATGCTCATATTTTTCGATTTGTCGTTATGTGAATATTTAGATCGAGAATTAGGTATGAGCATTTTATTCGATATTTTTAATTACAACTTTTCTGACCCCATCAATACAAAATCTGATTTAGATACATTATTTTACGGAATGGCTAAAAAAGGTATGGGTCTTCCAATGATTAAGCAATCTACAGAGTTTTTTTATCCCTTTATTGACGATTGCGTGAGATTAGCGAAAGAATTTACCGCAGATTGTTACATTTTTACTTCACACTTAGGTTGTAAACAATTTGGCGCAGTTCCACAGATATTAAGGGAGGCCTTAAGGGATGAAGTTGGCATTCCTATGCTTATAATAGATGTAGATGTCGGTGATAAAAGAATGACGTCTGAAAAAATCATTAAAGATAAAATCAACCTATTTGTTCAAACACTAATGTAATATAACTTTAAAGAGTCTCTTATATTAATAAAAATCAAATTGTTAGGAGGAATTATAATGCTCTATCCACAAAGAAATTTATTTCGCCAGTTTATCGAATTATCTGGTTTTTGGGATTTTCGTTTTGACACAAACAATAAAGGCTTGGATGAGAATTGGAAGAATGGTTTTAATATTAGCCGCCCAATAGCAGTACCTGCAAGCTGGAATGATCAATTTGCTGAGAGTCGCGATAATTTAGGACCTGCGTGGTATCAATGTCGTTTTATGAAACCCTGGGATTGGGATAATAAAAAAATCATAATTAGATTTGGTTCGGTTAATTATCTATCTGATGTGTGGTTAAATGGAGAGGTGGTAGGTCATCACGAAGGGGGGCATCTGCCCTTTGAATACGATATATCTAATAAAATCGAACCGGAAGACAATCTTCTTGTAGTTAGAGTAGATGGGAGATTATCAGATAATCATGTACCACCCAGTGGGCGTCCAATGAACTATCCTCAAACTAACTTTGATTTTTATCCATTCTGCGGAATTCATAGACCCGTATTACTATATACTATTCCTATAGAAGGATTAAAAGATATTTCTGTCAGATCATCTATAAAAGATACCACGGGAATATTAGATGTTACAATAGAAACTGTCAACATAAATGATGTTTATGTGAATCTTTCTCTAAAAGGATTTGGATCAGAATTAACTATTACCTCGAAAATTGAGCAAAATATTCAAAAAATGACTTTAGAAGTAAAAAAAGCAAAGTTTTGGAATACAGAAACACCTAATTTATACGATCTAACAGTCGACATCGTAAAAGAAGATTCTATAATTGATTCTTATTTGCTTAAAGTAGGAATTCGGACTATAGAAGTGAAAGGAGACAAGTTGCTGTTAAATGATAAACCCATTTATCTAACAGGCTTTGGACGCCACGAGGATTTTCCAATTACAGGGAGGGGTTATGTTCCTGCAATTATAATCAAAGACTATTCTTTGATGAATTGGATCGGAGCTAACTCTTTTCGAACTTCGCATTATCCGTACTCAGAACAAATGATGGATTTAGCAGATCGTCTTGGTTTTTTGGTCATTGACGAAATTCCTGCTGTAGGTCTTACGTTTAGTAAAGATGTAATTGATAGACAACTAGAATTATGCAATCAATACATTGAAGAATTGATAAATAGAGATAAAAACCATCCAAGCGTTATAATGTGGAGCTTGGCAAACGAACCGCGTAACAGCTTGAAATCTGGGGAATTCTTTAGAACTTTATACGACAGGACAAAAGATTTAGATAGTACTAGACCTGTAACTGTAGTAAATATGATGGGTGTAAAAGAAAAAGCTTTTGAATTCTGTGATGTATTATGTATCAATCGATATTATGGATGGTATTTGCAACCAGGAAATCTAGATGAAGCTTGCGAACTCCTTTCAAAAGAAATGGACAAACTATATGAAAAGCATCGTAAACCAATTATTCTTAGCGAATTTGGAGCAGACACAATTCCTGGATGGCATTCTCAACCGCCTGAAATGTTTAGCGAAGAATACCAAACTGAATTCATAAAAAAATATATTGAAGTCTGTCGGAGTAAACATTATGTGATAGGTGAGCATGTATGGAATATGTGCGACTTTAAAACTTCTCAAGGAATAACTCGAATGGGATCGATAAATTATAAAGGCGTTTTTACTCGAGATAGAAGGCCTAAAATGGCAGCACATTTATTGCGCAGAGTATGAAATAAAAAGGAAGAAATATTTAAACAATCCCGCAGAGAAAATAGGGAATTAGAAAAGTAATACAAAAACAAACTTAAATAGGTATGATTAGAAAATGAGAGAAGATTTAGAAAAGCTTACTAAAGAAGAATTAATTAATTATATTGAAGACCTAAGCAAAAACTGGCTAGCTATCGATGGAACTTGGTTTCAAGTTGCCGAGAGAGAATATGGACTGGAAAGAGCTATAGAACTTGATGTGGAGCAATGGAAAAGATTTACCGTAATTGAAGCAAAACGCATTATGAAAAGTTTTAATATTCCCAAAAATGGTGGTATTCCCGCATTAATTAAAGCCTTAAAGTTCAGAGTGTATGCCAATATAAATGTACAAGAAATTGTAGAAGTTTCTGAAAATCGTTGCGTGTTCCGTATGAACAATTGTCGAGTTCAATTCGCCAGAAAAAGTAGAGGCCTTCCCGATTTTCCTTGCAAACCTGTAGGTGTTATTGAATACGGCGATTTTGCAAAAACTATCGACCCTAGAATCGAAACAAAATGTATATGTTGTCCTCCCGATAGTCATCCGGAGAACTACTATTGTGCGTGGGAATTTACTCTTAAAGTTTAATATAACAAATTTTAAGAAAACTTATTTATATTACTTAAATTTCATTTTAAATAATAATTCATATAAAATTCATATCTTAAATGAGTGTAAAAAAATGTTTGATAGTTCAAATTGTGCAGATTGTGAGAAAGTTGATTGTTTAACTCGCTGTCAATGGATTGAATTTAAAGATATCGAGGAAGCACGAGCAGAAAAAACTAAAATGATTAATGGAGAGGAGTCTCGAGTATTATCAGAATGCGTCACATGTTTTGCTTGTGATGAATATTGTCCTAATAACTCTCATCCTTTCGATTTAATAACAGAATTACAGGAAAAATATGATTCGTTAAAGATACCCGCTGAAATACGTGATAATACAATAAAAAGATTTGGTCCACATGATCAACTGAGATTAAAAGAAATTGACCCTGATAAACCCGTGTTAAATAAATGCGGATTTGGTAAAATAAATGCAGAAAAAATGAGAGGACAATTGTTTGAAAATTTACAATATGTAAGCGGTCTTGATTTCTTTTGTAATTTAATGTTTCATCATTACGCGAGGGATTCTGTGATTAAAGAAAGAGCTCCAATAATTTTAACTAATATTAAAAACCAAGGAATTAAAGAAATGATTTGCTATCACGACGAATGCTACGGATTCTATACTTCTTTTTGTCCTCGGAATAATATAGAACTTCCACCTGGATTTAAACCAATTCATATCTACGAATATCTCTATAAATATTTAAAAACGCATGAATCTGACATTAAAAAACTAAATATGAAAATTGCTTATCAAAGATCTTGCTCAAATAGATTTATCCCTGAGACTGATGAGTGGGTAGACAAAATTTGTAGTTTAATAGGTGTTGAAAGAGTTACAAGAAAATATGATCGAGAAAATGCTATGTGCTGTGCTGGTATTTTCGCAACTCTTGGTAAAAAATCCTTAACGCGCAAAGCTCAAAACGATAATATAAACAATATGTTAGAAAATGGCGCTGAAGCTTGTGTATATAATTGTCCTTTTTGCATAGAAAGTATGGGTGCTAAAGTAGCTCGGAAGGGATTAAAAAATTATATTCTTAGTGATTTATGCAGATTGGCTCTTGGAGAATCGTTAGAATAGTTTTATTCTGGATTTTAGAGCAATAAACTTTTAAAAATCCTTTTATTTCTTTTTATTTTTTACATTGAGAACGATTTGTAAATCAATATTAATAATTTTTAAGTTAGCAAATATATCAAAATATATTGAAAAAACAAAATAAAATTAGGAAATGTTAATATGTCAGAACAAGAATTAAGGAGCCAAATAGCGGATAAAGAAGATGAGATTACTCGAGTCGAAGAAGAAGCTTCAAAAAAGGAAGCCTCTGCGGAAAAAGAAATTGAAGCCGAATTTGACGATAAAATAAACGATACCAAATCAAAGCACGAGGTAGGAGAAGTCGATCTAAAAGAGGCTACGGAAAAATCCAAAGAATGGACAAAGAAAATGAAAAAATTAACCGTTGAAGTAGCAGCATTGAAGAAAAAACACGAAAATTTGGTTAAAGGAAAAACAAAAGCGTTAAATAAGAAGTTAGACGATATTCTCAAAAACAAAAAGAGCAAAATAAAAGCGTTTGAAGCTGAGATTAAAACTTTGAGAAAAAAAGTTGAAAAACTAGAAGCCGAACAATTAAAGAACCAAAGTAGCGAATAAATTTGTTTATTTATAATCTTTTATTTTTTATATTTTATCCATATTAAAAGTAGCTTTAAAATTAAAGATTTAGAGGGAGTTTTTGACCTTTCCCATTAAGTAAATCTTTAGATATCTCTGATTGGATTTTAATCTCGTCGTATAACCAGCTTAGTAATCTCATTTTTGCGTTATAAATCTCTAATTCCTCTTCGAATATTTCCATCTAATTGATCCTAAATATTTGTTTTAATAATGCTATCTTCAGATACAGATTCATTATACATATTTAACAATCTATTATATAGATATTATCACATAAAGAACTTGAATTGTAGCACAAATAAGGATTGAGGCTAAAAAGCTTAATAATATAAGCAGTTTATTTTTTTAATGAGTCTTTATCTTAACAGTTAATAATTTTAAGTATAATTGAGTTTTAATTATTTTTATATTCAGATTCGATTTTTTCAAGGTCATACGCAATATTTTCAATTGGATCTCCATCAATCACTTTATCCAATCTCTCAATTAGTTCCTTAGGAAACAGCTCGAGTTCTAAAAAGCTTTCTCGAAAATCTTTAAAGTTATCTGTAACCATGTAATCACTTGTACTTCTTTTCGCGTCAAACTCGTCCATCACAACCTTTGAAAATAAATCGATTATTTCGTTCATAATTTTATTTTTAAAGTCTTGAACTTCTATATTGACATCTGAAACCATATGGTCGTATTTTTTGTTAACTTCTTGAAGTTCTCCAGCCCTTTTTTCTTCTATTCCGTCAACTTTTGGCTGAAGTTCGCTCCTTTTAAGTTCTAATTCTGTAAGTTTAGATTTTAATTCTTCGATCATTATATCATCTAAATAAAAAAGATTGTTTAAAAATTTAATTAAAGCAGCTCTATTGTTATTAAAATTTGAAAATTATTAAATTGAATAAATAATTATTATCAAAATACTTATTATTTCAACTTAAGAGTAACATTTTTGGTTTATATTATTGGTCTATCTTTACAATATCCCATAACTAATAAAATAAAGATTATAGCACACCCAAGAATTTCAAAGGCACCAATAGGTAGAAATAAAACTGCAAGGATCATGGTAATGAGTAAACTACTTATTCCAATCCAAAAACCCCATAATAAATTTTTCAAAAGCCCAATTGCGGAAACAGTTCTCATCATCGTAAAAGCCCAGAAAAGGGGTGCGAGAGATAAAGGTTGGGTTTCCATAAGTTGTTGAATTATAGGGATACCCCATTCTAAATAAAGATTTGGGATGATATTAAATGCAATTAGGATAATCGCTATGCTATCTGCAATTTCTAGTAAGGAGTAGAGTAGCATTAAAATTGATGCTACATATAAACACTTATTTTCTTTAATTTTATAGGTTTTTTTGGACTGTTCCATAGATATATTCACATTATTTTATTATTATCTATTTTAATTTTGATGTTTTTATTAATTTCGGAAATAATGCTCCCGTTCTTTTCTGATATTCCGTATATTTTTCACCGAATCGTTTAACAAGATCTATTTCTTCATAGTGAATCATTATAGGTATATAAATTATGATGAATAATGAGGAAAGGATTGCTAAAAACCATGAATTGAAGAAAAAGCTAATTGCAACGAATGTGGGAAACTCTCCAAGAGTTTGTGGATGTCTAATATGATTATAAATTCCACCATACATTTCGGTATCTTTCGAGGGTGAGAGTGTTTCAGAACCCGCATCCTTTAAACCCTTCACCATAATTAATACACATGGGATCATAATAATTATCCCGATGATGATTCCAATCCATATATTTGAACTGATTGTCCACTCGCTCACGATGGGGAGGGGAAACCAAATCCATAAAACCAAGTTAATTACGGAAAGTAATTCACCGAAACCACTAATTGAACGAAAATTTTTACAATCTCGCCAAGCTCTATCACCATATTTAGCGGACCTTTTCATTGGTTGGAGGCTAATTGTGTAAAAATAAGCCATTATAAAAAAAGAGCATAATAATGAAATAAAATTTATGATTGAGATTAGAGTCAAATTTTTATGCCTCTATTATTATTGGATATTAATTAGATGTAATAATTATTTAAAATATTTATAATTATCGCAGCCTCTAAACAAGCTTAAAATTAATTTAATATTGACAATTTACGCCATTCCAATAAGATTTTTAAAGAATAAACCCCAATTTTTAGTGGGTACGAAAAAAGCAGGTGTTTTATTTCTGTATTCTCTGTAAGAATCTCCAAATCGATCGATTAATACTTTTTCTTCTACAAAATGAATAGGAATATCCATGGAAAATCAAATTCTGAGGGATAACTTTTTTTAATATGACTTGATTTTCTCAATAAGATCGAAATGAAAATTCTTATTATTGGGGGTTCAGGGTTTTTAGGAAGTCGTATTTTACATCATTTCTCTTTAAAAAACCATGAGATTACCGTCATCACAAGGGGTATTCATAAAATAGACGCAAAAGAAAAGTGCAA
>JAUWZT010000095.1 GCA_030615145.1 Promethearchaeota archaeon
CTAATTGTAAAGCCAAATTGGTCCCTGGAAACGAGTTCTGCACCAATTGTGGTTCAGCATTAAAAGCGAAATAAATAAATTCAAATATATTTTTTATTATTTTTTTATTTTTAGATATCTTTTTTCTTTCGAAAATAAATCTTAATTTTAAAATTAATTAAATATTGTGATAAAACATAGATTTTAAAATGTTTTATTATCATTATATGCATAATTGAAAAAAAGCTATAAGTGAAATTAATAGATGTCAAAAACTGTAAAGGGAATAATCTTCTCCCGCTTAATTGTTTTGCTTGCAGCAATTTTGGTACCAACAAGCATTTTTTTAATATTTTCTTTTGTGGATTTTAATTTATGGTATTCAAACGACCCAGATTTAAATTTTTGGATAATAAAAGTTTTATGTCCGATTGTGTTTAGCGTTTCTTGGTTATATTTTATAATTCTATTTGCAAATCGATTTGCCAATACAATGGATTCATTCGACGAAAAAGTTAGCGTAGTTCCCTCTAGATTAAAATTTTTTTATGGGATTAATGCTATTTATATCCTTTTTATTTTTGTCTTTCCATTAATAACACCCGTAATCGCCATTTTAAGTTTTGCGTCTTTTGCATGGCGTTTAACCACTTTCAGAAAAGAGAGTTGGGAAGACGATTCGAGAACCTCGTTTTTAACAAAATTTGCTATGGTTTTAGCATCAATAATCCCATTATTCTGCACTGTAAGCATTATTCCCGTGTATTTAGAGTTACCTTTATTTTTATGGAATTCCGTCTGGGGTTTTTTAATTGAATATCTTTATATGATCTCATATTCATTATTCACGGCTTTATCAATTAGTTCGCTGATTATATTGTTTTCTAACTCAGGTATAAGTGAATACGAGCAAATTTTTGTAGATACCAATCAAAAAAAAAGTTTTGCGCACATAAAGATTTTAGGGGTATTTCTCTTTGGGTTTTTTCTGTTTTTAGATTATAATAAATACCCGATTATTGATTTATTCTACACAGCAGGTCTGATAATAGTTATTTTTACTTATTTCGTTAACTTAATTCGAGGGAAATCTAAATACGGAAATTTTAAAAGCTATTTTGTTGGTTACCTTATCGCGGCAATATTCATTGGTTCAAATGTAATAATAGCTACTGAAGAAATCTCAGGATTTTTAAGAATTTGGAGCTTGTTGATTTCAGCAATATTATATATTTTTGTTCTAATTTACACGTTTGTAACCATTGAAGAATAATTTTCTTTTTATTTTTAAAATTAAGGATAACTTAGCATATCTATGCTTAGTCAATTTTATGTGAAAAACTAAGTTAAATCAAATATAAGATTTTTTGAATTTCTATAACTCGCGTTTTTAAGGAAAATTAATGTCAATATAAGTGAATACCTAAACAATAGAATTGGTAAAATAAAAAGAGCGAAACATATTGATACTGAAACTCTTAGTTTTGAAATTTCTAATCACCTAGAATATCAAATATTAAAAATATAGATTATAATTATTATTTTAAGAAATTAATTTTCTAAAAAAAATTTAATGTGATAATAAATAATGAAAAAAGTAAGCACAAAAACCTTAATGGTTTTAACATTAATGGTAGCTTCTTTTACAGCCACACCAATGATGGTAGCTGGATACAATTACGATAACGACTATACTTTTGATCAAGTCGGAATTACAGACCCATCTCAAGTAGTCACTGGCTTCGCAGGTGGTTTTGGAAATATTTTTAGGGGATTAGGTTATGGGGGTAATATATTAGGAACAGTATTCGAAATGCTTTTAATGCAAACCTTAACCAACTTTAGTGCGAAAGAAACTTTACCTGGAGTTTATATGATAAGTGCAGTCGAAGAAAGATCATATAATGCTAGTAGAAATTTTGGTACTGGAATACCAGAATATTATATGGTTCCTTACGACTATTATGAAGGATGGGGAAATTATAGCGATAAAGGTTATGCATATTGCGAAGTTACCAAATCTGGATCTTATGAGTATAATTTAACTACCGGCGCTGGAGTAACTTTAATCATTTGGGACAACGATGGTTCATTTATTAATGCAGTGAAAAAATTACTCAATTTTTTCGATAAATTAAATCCTTATATGATGGATAATAATCAAGAAGGAATTCCAGAAGAATTGATCAAAGAAGGAGTTGAATTAATTACTTGGTTTTTAATCCATATTAATGATATCTTTACTGGTGAAGAATTATTTGTCCTAAATCCTATTAGTTGGCAAAAATTAGAAGTCAAAACTAGTGATGATTTTAGTCTTACTAAAACATGGAAGGTTACTGGTGATGATTGGCATATTGATATAGACGATGAAAAAATTAAAGATATACTTCCTGATTATGGTAGACCTGGTGGAGAAGCTGTACTTGATGATTGGAATGCCACAGCAATAGCTAAAAAAGATAGTTATATGGAGTGGTTATTAACAGAAACTGACGATGTCGCTCTTGTTGAGACTATTTTTACTTCATTTACTTTTGATTTACTTCAATTTTGGGTTAAAAACTTTGAAATTCATATAGATGTTGGCGAAATTTCGAATTTGGTGGGTGGTGGAGGAAATGGAGAACCTATAAACCCTGCAGCGATCTTTGAAGGTTTAGACATAGAATTTTATTTTTTCACACACCATTTAACAGGCGCTTTCTTATACAATGATACTAATGCAGATGGAGTGCTCTCGGCAGGATATAGACAAGTATTAAATGGAACGGGCCAACCTTTAATAGTAGATGGAACCCCCGTCGAAGTTCCAGATAGTTCAGAACTAACCCACAGATTAATTCTAGGTACTGTTGATAAATTTAATTTTCTCAAACCTAAGAAGGATGGTAATAAGATTAGTTGGGGAATGGAATTAGATAAACCTACACTCACTCCAGTTCCAGTTGGAGTGGATTTAGACTCATACTTAGGAGCCTCTGAAGAATCACTCGATTACATCCATTTTGGATTTACTTTTGAACCAAAAACAATAGAGCTTGCGACGGAGGATGGGGGCACGGTGCCTGTATTACATGGTGCTGTTAAATTGGATCAATTTTTTGCTCCTTGGAATAGTCCAACAGATCCAGAAGCTATTAACGATATTGATGGATTAGACCTTGCAATAATTTATGTCTCTACTGTATTGCATTTCCACTTAACAGTTGATACTTTAGGTGCTGATCCAGAAGATGAATTAGATCCTGCTGATGATTATAGTAATGTAACGCATTCATTGAAAATAGGAAATTATCTTGGTAAAAATATTGCAGGAAAATTAGATTTTGTTGATATTGCGGGACCCGACTATCTCTACGGAGCTGAGGGCACTACAACTTCTGCTCCTGCCAGTACCAATATTCTACCACTTGCGTTATTTGAAGCTGAAGCTAGAAAACATAAAACATTCGAAGGTACTCCTGGTGAAACAGAAACTTTTGCTGCTGATATCAGTTTGAACGTGAGTTTCAACGTTCTGATCTATGCCGTATGCTTTCCAATGTTTGAAGACGGAAGCGGAATTTGGCACGATCCAACTTTCAGCGTGTTCATGGTGTTCGAAGCAAAGGGCTTCTGGGCGTTAATTCTACTAATTGCCGGTGTTGGCTTTGTTGGTGTTGCTACCATTTTAATCAAAAGGCGTAAAGACATGAGATTTTAAATCTCAACCAAATTAACAATTTTTTTTTTTTTTTTATTTTATTTTCTCTTTTTAACAATTTTTTTAACTTTAAAGAAAATTTTAAATTCTGAGTTATCAAAGTGATATTAATCAATTGTTATTGTTATAATGCAAAACAAAGAAGGTTACGAAATGCAATCAAGATTAAACGATTCATATCAAGTTGATGAGAAAAAGCGCTGGTTCCAAAAGTGGTGGCCGTCGAATGTTCCACACAACATAGATTTCAAAGAAAAAACTTTAAATCAAATGTTAGACGAACAAGTTGAGAAGTATCCTGACCAAAATTTAATCTGGTTTCTCGATACATGGGTTTCATATAGACAATTTCAAGATTATGTAAAAAGATTTGCCACTGCTTTAATCGATTTGGGGATAAAGAAGGGCGACGTAATTGCTATTCATTTACCAAATTGCATTCAATATGTGGTAGCATATTACGCAATTACAAGAATAGGAGCAATCGCAAATGGAATTAATCCAACTTATCAACCTATGGAAATTTTACATCAATTCGACATTGTTAAGCCAAAAATGCTTATTGCATACGATGCGTTATATAAAACTTGTATAAATCCGATTATTGAAAATTCAAGCGTTGAAATGGTGATTTATACAAATTTAGCTGATTTGGCTCAAATGTTTGGAACTAAAAAAGTGCTAGGAAAGTTTTTGAAAAAAATCCCGACGGGAAAATGTGATTTTGAAAACGCTATTAAGTTTAAAGACCTTTTAAAAACAGAACCAAGGGATTCTGATATAAACGTAAAGATAGACGTAAAAAAGGACCCAGCCACCTATATTATGACGGGGGGTACGACAGGCTTGCCCAAGGCTGCAGTTTTGACGCATTTTAACGTTGTATCAAATGCGGAACAATGTAAACAGTGGTTAGGCGGTGAAATAACAGGTATAGGAAACATTGGGATACTTCCATTATTTCATAGTTTTGCCCACACCGTTGTTATGAACACTACAGTAGCAATCGGAGGTTGGATGATGCTTTTTGCCACACCACCATCCCAAGATGAGTTATGCGAACTTATTGAAAAATTGCCGTGTTCGGAAGGATTGGTCTACGCAGCAGCTGAGATTTTATTTATAAAATTAGCTGAATTAAGACATTTGAAAAGGAGATATCCTGGGGTAATGGGAAAATTAAGGTTGTGCATATCTAGCGCTGGTCCATTGCATAAACAAGTTAGAGACGCGTTTATAGAAAATACAGGAGGCCGAATTGTCGAAGCTTATGGATTATCTGAAGCCAGTCCCGCGGTAAGTGCAGGCAACTTATTTGGTGATAGCCCCGTAGGAGTCATAGGAATGCCTTTTCCAGGAACAGAATGGGGCATTTTTCACGCAGAAGATTTTTCAAAAGGTCCAATTTGTTTAGGAAATCCAGAAGATGCGAATTTCGGAATTGAAAATACCGGAGAAATATGTATTTGCGGACCTCAACTAATGAAAGGCTATTTAAATCAACCAGAAGAAACTGCTGATGCGCTAATTGAATATGACGGAAAAATTTGGCTTTTAACTGGCGATATTGGATTTATGAACGAAGATGGCACCGTTGAGATTAGGGATCGTAAAAAACAACTCATCAAGTACAAAGGGTTTTCTGTTTTTCCAAAAGAAGTCGAAGAACTTTTAATGAAACACACCGATATATTAGAAGTTGCTGTTTCAGGTCTACCACACGATGAATACGGTGAGGTAATAAAAGCTTGGGTTTCTATTAGGGACGATTCTGATTTGTCGCCTAGATCAATTAAAGAGTGGGCTAACGAAAACATGGCTCACTATAAAGTCCCTCAACACATTGCTATAATTGGAGACTTGCCTAAAAATGTAATTGGAAAAGTTCAGCGAAGAGCTCTCCAAATTAACGATCCTATCTGGAAAGAGAAGTACGGCGAAACTATATAAATTTCTTAAATTTTTTTAAATAAAAAATCATTTTGATTTGTTGTGGTGTCTTTATTTTGAACTATTTCTACTCATAGATGTCTTATTTTTCTATTTTAATTTAATTAGTATCTTTTTTTAATAGATAATTTTTTTTATCTAATATAACGAAAATAATAATAATATCTTACATTTAGACTACTAAATCTTTACATAAAAAAGAGTGTGAATAAAAATACCAATTATAAAAGAAGATGCATATCAAGTAAATGAAAACAAAATATGGTTTAAAAAGTGGTGGCCAGATAGCGTTCCAAAAAACGTTAAATTTGAAGAAAAAACCATAAACCAATTTTTAGACGCGCAAGTAGAAAAGTATGGCGATCTAAATTTTATTTGGTTTTTAGAAACATGGGTTACTTATAGTGAATTTCACGATTACGTGTTAAGATTTGCAACTGCTTTACACGATCTCGGAGTAAAAAAAGGCGATGTTGTTGCGATGCTTATGGGCAATTGTATTCAATACGTGATAGGATATTATGCTATAACGAGAATAGGAGCAATCCCATCGGGGATCAATCCAACATACAAACCATTAGAGATTTTACACCAATTAGACGTAACACAAGCTAAATTTCTTATTGCTTACGATGCGTTCTTTGACGAAAAGAGTAAATCTCGAATAAAGAAAAATTTACCATATATCGGTGAAATCCTAGGTAGAAGTACTGTTGAGAAGGTAATTTACACTAATCTCGCTGATTTAGCTCACGGTTTAGGCTTTAAAAAAACTTTGGGTAAGGCTTTAGGAATTATCCCAAAGGGAAAAGTGAATGTACCGGGAGCTGTTAGTTTTTTGGATCTATTAAAAACAGAACCAAACGTTCCAAAAGTTGAGATTGATGTTAAAACCCATCCTGCTACATATATTATGACGGGTGGAACAACCGGATTACCTAAAGCGGCTGTCCTATCTCATTTTAATGTGGTTTCTAATGCGGAACAGGCCAAATATTGGTTAGGCGGTGAGAAACCGGGAATTGGAAACGTCGGAGTGCTTCCCTTCTTTCACAGCTTTGCTCATACAATAATTATGAACGCTACTATTGCTTTTGGAGGATGGATAATGATGTTTCCAACACCTCCACCTACAGAAGAATTATTAGAGCACATTGAAGAGCTACCTGCCCCCGAAGGTTTAGTATATGCAGGAGCCGAGATTTTATTTAAGCGAATAGCTGATTTCCCAAACATTAAAGAAAAATATCCTAAAGTCATGGGTAAATTAACATTATGTGCGTCTGGAGCTGGACCTTTACATGGACCCGTTCGGGATGCTTTTGTGAAAAACACGGGAGGAAATATTGTGGAAGGTTATGGATTAACAGAAACTACACCACTTGTTAGCGCAGGGAATTTATTTGGTGAAAGCCCTATCGGAACTATTGGACTACCTGTACCGGGTACGGAATGGGGAATTTGGCCATCTGAAAACTTTGACGAAGGACCTATATGCTTAGGAAACCCAAAAGATACTAATTTTGGAGAAGAACATACGGGTGAAATTTGTGTCCATGGACCCCAAGTTATGTACGAATACCTCAATCAAACTGAAGAAACAAATGATACTATCAAAAAATATGATGGTAACCTGTGGTTGTTAACTGGCGACATCGGCTTTATGAACGAAGATGGCACAATTGAAATCAGAGATCGTAAAAAACAATTAATTAAAGTAGCTGGACATTCTGTTTTTCCAAAAGAAGTTGAATCGATGTTAATGAAGCATGAAGCCGTATCAGAGGCTGCTGTTTCTGGTCTACCAGACCCTGCTGGAAAAGTTGGCGAAATAACAAAAGCTTGGGTTGAATTAAAACCCGAATATGTTGGGAAGATCACTGAAGAGGAATTAATAGCTTGGACTCTAGAAAACATGACGAAATGGAAGTGTCCACGGATGATCGAGTTTATACAAGAAGTTCCTAAAAATATTCTTGGTAAAGTTCAACGAAGGATACTTCAAATCAACGATCCTATCTGGAAAGAAAAACACGGGGAATAGACCCTAATTATAGTATTAAAAGTATCAAGTTTTAATTTTTTTTTATTTTCTTTTTCAAATTTTAAAGGATTAATTATTTATATTTATATATTGTATTTTTAATATGCTTACATTAAATAGATTAAATCTTCTATTTGATTAGAAAGTCAATTAATAAAAGTATACATTTTTTTTATTAAAATATAAATATCAATTTTGAGGATTGTTAGAAATTACTGAATTAAACGTTTATATTTTGGAAAAAGTCATTCACGAAATCGCTCCTGAACTAATTGATATTTATAACATTAGAGAAGATGAATCGGAAGAAACACAAGTTAAAACTGGACGACTTCACGAGAATCGTATATTGGGTATAATACTAAAATTCTATCTCGAGGGAAAAAAAAAGGTAACTACGAGAGAAGTCGAAATAGAATATAAAAAATTCTTTAAAGAAATCGCGCGCTCCACCATATCAACATATTTAAATATGTTGAAAAAAGAATCCACATTATATAAAAAAAGAGATGGAAGGTTAGTTTACTACATATTTTTTGAAGATCCACCTAAAGAAGTTAGCCCATTTTGGTTTACTAGATTGTTTTGTGTTGATCCAGCATACTTTTCTAGAGCGATTTATTTTTCGAGTTTGTACTCAATTGCGGAAATAATAGTTAAAAAACACATGAAAAAAGGAAATTACGACGAGTTAGTCGATTCCTTTAAGTATTTAACGGGAATTATTATTTTAAACATCCTTAAAAATAGAAGCTCAAAATGCATTTTGTGTCAGTTTAGTAAGCAAGAAAGATATGGTGAATTATTAGAAGCCTTAAATTTGGCAATAAAGGATAGAACTGATGTATTACCTAGCGAATTACAAGAAAGTTTGAAGAAAAAGTACGCGGAAATCCCAAATTTTGGAGGATATTATTTCAGAGATGAAAATAAAGAAATCGAAATGATTGAACAACTTCTAAGTTTTGCGAACCAATACAAAAAGGATATGGAATATCAAACTATGGTTTTAAATAGGAGAATTAACACACGAATACTTGAAAAGGTTCCTGTAAATAATAAATAACCAAATTCTTCTCAATAAATAGTAGTAATCAAACTATACTTTAAAAAAAGACTTAGCGCATTCTTTAAAATCAAATTTTACTTTAACTTAGTATCTGTTGGAATTATTAAGCATTAAAATTGTTAATGCCTCGAACGTCCTCTCTACATTTTCTCCCGTCTTAGAACTAGTTTCAATAAAACCGTCGACATTTCTCGATTTCGCAATTTTTATTCCGTCTTCTGCTGAAACTTCCCTATTCTCTGCTAAATCTGCTTTACCGCCTACTACAATAATGGGAAATACATCCTCGGCCCGAATCTCTTTCCTAATAACGCTAAGCCAATCGTCTATGTGAGCGATGGAAGAATAATTTGTTATATCAAATAAGAATAGACCTCCCCGAGCGCCTCTAACATATGTAGGAAGTAAAAACCTAAACCTCTCTTCTCCACCAAAATCCCAGATCTGTAATTTTACTTTCTGCTTGTCAACTTCTAAGCTCTTAACCTCAAAATCTACTCCAATGGTCATTTTTGAATCAGAAACAAACAAATTAGTCAAAAATCTTTGAGTTAGAGTGGTCTTCCCACAGCCAGCATCTCCAAAAATAATGATCTTAAAAGTTGCATCGTACATTTTTGTTCAGTATTCCTCCCAAGCACAAATTCAAATCTTAAATATTTCGTCTACTTTAATAATTTGATATTTATACAAATATTTTAATTCGATTTCTATAATAAATAATCGTATTTACATATATAAATCTTTAAATGCATCTGTTATTAAAATATCAAATAGCCTTAAAAATTTATTAAAAGAACTATGTTAAAAAACTATCTAATTTGGAAATTGAAAAATTGAAGTTAAATTTATTAAAATAAAAGTTGAGTGTATTGAGAAGACATGAAAAGAAAATTTGATTGGTCAGAATATATTGAGTTTGACCCTAAGAAGTTTGAAACTGTAACATCAGCATTCGGCGTGAAAAGAATATATGCTATGGGATTAATGCCGATAAGGGGAAAAGAAGGATTTCGAAAGTTAGATTACGAATTTGCTGAAAAAAAACTAAATATTATTGAAGTTATGGATAAATTAGATGAGTGCCACTTCAATGTTTTTGGGCTTGTTATCAAAGATACTGATGGAGCATGCGTGTGGGACACGGATGTGGGATGGAATCCCACTGGAAGAGATATATTGGGGGAGTTTTGCGATGCTGGAAAGGATAGAAATATAAAAATAATGGTTTCTTTTACAAGCATGAACGACGCGTACCAAGGGAATTTGCATCCTGACCGGGTTAGCGTTCATGGAAAAAATGGAAAAAAATATGGTAAAAAATATAAAAAAGGCGATATTTCAACGCACGAAGAGGGAGAAATGAGAGTAAAATTACCTGAGAATGTTTCATTTAAAGATTATAAAGCAAAAGTTCCCTTTCTAACAGAAAACATAGATAAGAAGCAAGGGAAGGCAAGGGGAGCAAGAGGGAAGGGTTATATACCATCTACAAGTTTTATGTGTCCTAATAGCGAACATGTTAATTATTTATTAGAGCTAACAAAAGAAGTCGTAAAAAGCTATCCTATAAAAGGATTCTTTGCCGATTACATTAGATACGATGGAGCTTTCATGGAGTTATGCGCTTGCCATAGGTGTGTAGAAAAATTTAGAACTAATTATGGACCTAAAGCAAAATTATTAACAAGTCATGAATGGTATGGGTTTAAATCAGATACAATTGCAGAATACGCACAAAAGCTCCAAAACGCAATAAAAAGCGTTAATAGCAACTGTATCTCGGGATGGTTTTGCCTTCCTGGCCCTAAGAAATTGTTTACGCAAAAAAGATTAGGTCAAGATTGGAAAAAATTATCTTCAATTTTGGACGTGGCATCTCCAATGGAATACCCATATTTAATGGGAACACGAGACGATGGATGGTATTGGGGGAAGGTGGGTGGCTTTTTTTATTGGTACTATATGAGAAATATGAAAAGGAGAATTCACGAATTCAATAGTCCGATACTAGCGACCACGAATTCCGTTGAGTGCAATACCGATGAAATGTTAAAACAAATGAGAGGATTTGATTTTGGATTAGGAATCGCGTTATTTAAATATTTTGGTACGACTGAGGCTCAATGGCATGGTTTAAAAGAATACGCTGAAAAAGAAATAGGTTTAGAGAATTTAATTATAAACTAAGTTTTGTTTTTTATTTCACTATACCGAAAACAATAGGTTGTATGGTCATTTACAATTCCAACTGCTTGTAAAAAGGAGTAAATTATAGTTGACCCTACAAATTTGAAACCTCTTCTCTTCAAATCTTTACTAATTCTGTCAGAAAGTTCTGTATTGGATGGTAATTCTTCTAATGCTTTCCAAGAATTATGAACTACCTTATTATTAACAAAACTCCATATATAATTATCAAAAGAATCAAATTCTTCTTGTATTTTAATGAATGATTTTGCGTTTGAGATTACTGATTGAATTTTTAATCGATTTCGGATAATTCCCTTGTTTTGCATTAATTCTTCAATTTTAAGTTCAGCATACTTTGAAATTCTAATATAATCAAAATTATCAAATACCTTCCTAAAATTATCTCTCTTTTGAAGTACAGTGTTCCAACTTAAACCAGCTTGCATCCCTTCTAAGATTAAAAGTTCATATAGAATTTTTTCATCATGTTCAGGGGTACCCCATTCTTTATCGTGATATTCCTTCATTAGGGCATTATTATCTGCCCATTCGCATCTTTTCACTATTATTGTGTTAACTTTATTTATTTTATGAATTTTAAGCTTTGATTGATACAGTTACAGCCGCATTACAAACAATAATTTTGTCAGAAGTATCTCCTAGTTCTTTAATCATTATTCCTTTAGCAACCAAACCTCCCTTCTCTATCTCAATCGATTTTTCACCAAACGGAATCGCTTTTAAGACTATTTCTTTTTTAACATTATCGGGATAAGGTACTCCAATCTTTACATGTACAATCATTTTTAATAGATCGTTTGGTTCTTTTAAACCACAAATCTCTAATAATCCCGCAAGACAATTATTTGAAATAGCGTTTTTAACAGCCTTAATAGCAGCATTAGTGCAATCATCATCGTGTCCGTGTTGATCTATGCCAAACCCTAGTTGTACGATAAACCGCTTCATATTCTATATCTCTTTATTTTATTTCAAGTCTTCAACTAGTTTTAGAAAGTCTGTGTATTGAATGGCTGTCCAACTCTCTGCGAAAGCAGCTCCAGCAGCACGGGAAAGCAGCGAAACCTTTGCGGCTTCTAGTTCATTTTTTGCTTCGAAAATATCAATAAAATCATAAGGACCTAATATCGCGTAATGTGCGATCCATTTAATATTAGGAACTTTCTCTTTAACTAGTTCTAGATATTTTTCACCCTGTTCTTTCCTTTTTTCTACTAAATCAGGATTTTGAAGTTTAGTTGCAAGTATATATATCGGCATAGAGAAAATTATTATACTTTAACTTATAAATTTATATTAAAAATTTTATTTCTTGCTTTAAACTAATATTTAAAGGACTATTTTCTTTTTAAGAGAGAATAATTGAAAAAAGAATTTGTAATTAATATAAGTGAAGAGAAAGGGTTCAAATGGAAAAAAGAACAGAAAATTTCTATGAAATTAATGAAAGCATTTA
>JAUWZT010000122.1 GCA_030615145.1 Promethearchaeota archaeon
CACCATTAGTTAAAGGTTATATTGAAAAAGAAATGTTGGTTCCAACGATAGATTACGAATTATGCGTAAATTGCGGAATTTGTAAAACTATTTGTGCACCAGCAGCTATCGATATTAATGAGAATGGAGAACCTATAGTCAATAAAATAGCTTGTAGATCGTGTGGAATGTGTATGCCAAGTTGTCCAACGGCAGCAATTCAATTGATTAATTTTACAAATAATCAATTATACGATGAAATAATTGCCGTATCAGGCGGAGGTGCCGTATACGAATGAGTGATTATCAAACTACTGATGAATATGTTAAGGAGAGGATTAATAATATTGTAATTTTTATGTGTAACGAGTGTGGTCAAGGTTCAGCAAACACGGCGGGAGTAGCAAGAATGTCATATAATCCTGCATTTCGTATTGTTCGTGTTCAGTGCACTGGTCAAGTTGGACCGATTCAGATTATGGACGCATTAAATAACGGTGCAGATGCTGTTGCTTGCGTAGGCTGTTGTTTAGGAGCGTGTCATTTTTTCAATGGTAATGTAATTTCCATGCATAGAATAAAATTAATGAAAAAGTTTTTTAAAGAGTTGGGTTATAGCGATCAATTTATAAATCAATACACTTCACGAGCTGCGGAGGGTGAAACCGCTGTTGGTGATTTCGAAGATATCATAGAGCGATTAAAGACTGCAATTACAGAAAAGGGGACATTAAAAGATGGATGTTAAAGTTTTTCAGTTTAATGGTTGTAAAAAGTGCTTCAATGAGTCTTTGTTATTAAAAGAAGGTGCTAAATACAAAGTAGAGTATGTTTCTGATCCTAAAAACTGGAAAGGAGAAAAAGTTGATGTTTCAGTTATTACTGGTTATTTACTGCCTGGCGATTTAGAACATTTAGAAAACATAAAAAATAATTCTAGTAAAGTTATTGCTTATGGGGACTGTACGGCCACTGGTGGAGTGTTTGCTTTAGCGAACCAAAAAGGGCACGATGTAACACCTTTAGCTAATCTAATTGAAGATTCAAATAGTATTCAGGGATGTTTAAGCGAAATTGAAGAATTAAAGTTAGCGATTGATGGAGTAGAAGCTCCAAAATTAAAAAATTTATGTCAAATTTGCTCCAGAAAAGCGACTTGTGACTATATGGAAGCAATAAATAGACAAATTGAATTAGAGGACTCTGAGATTTGTTTCAATGACTTAGGTTTTCTCTGTAGCGGCTTTAATGCGAAGGAATGTAAAGAAAAATGTATCGATTACAATACACCTTGTAGGGGCTGTAAACCAAGCATAGATCGTTCTGGAATTCGAATGTTAGCAATGTTCGGCACATTGGCTGGGAGTATTGAAGTTGCTACTGAGCATAATGAAAAAGGAGCTACAGATAAATTGGCGGATGAAGAAGATGATGTCACCAGAAATTTACCTGATATCGTAGGAAATTTCTTTAGATTTACATTACCAACATCTGGTTTACCAAAAGGAAGGATCCCCTCTTCAGGAACATTATTAGAGGATGTTTTCATAGGTAGATTGATAGAAGAAATACCTCTGATAAGTGGACTTTTAGGCGGAGCAAAGTCAATATCTTTAACACTTAAATTCATAGAATCTTACGAAAAAGCAAATCAAATAGAAATAGGCGCACAGACACAAAAATGCCGGGAAGAGCTTTTACAACTAGAAAAACAACTGCAAAATACTATAGATAAAGAAGATGCATCCGCCTACAAAGAAATCACTGATAAAATCCGATTTATTGCTGGAAATATGAACTTATCGAACATATTTTATGGAGGATTCAAGTCGATTATTGATCCTAACGACGACTTTAACGAGTATAAAACCCATGTTTTTGATGTGGTGGAAGGAACCTACAAAAATGGTTCGATTGAATATGCCATTGATTCAGATGGTATTATTACTGAAATTAAAATTAAAGAGGGATAAAATTGAGTTTTGAATTATTAAAGTCTGAAATTATTGATGCAGGTTTATGTCAAGGTTGCGGATTATGTTGTGGGTCATGTAAGCATATTGAAATGAGTGATTTACGTCCAACACTTGAAGACTACTGTATTCTTGAAAGAAATGGTCAAGATTGTGGAAAATGTTATCAGAGTTGTCCTCAAGTAATCCAAAAGAAATACGAAGAAAAACAACCATTGGCAGTGTATTCATTAAGAAGTAAAACACCAGAAATTCTAGCTAAAGCTTCAAGCGGAGGATTTGTCACTACACTTACAAAAGACTTATTAGAAAATCAAGCTCTTAGTGAAATCGTGATGGTACAAAAAGACGACGAAAAACCAGTAGCTGACGGAGTTTCTGATCCGGAAGAAATTGTTACAAAAGCTGGAATCGTATATGGTCGATCGGGTGTCCTTGGAAGACTAATTGAGCTTACTGGCGAGACTTTTGAACCAATAGGAATTGTCGGATTACCATGCGAGATGAGAGGTACTGTTAAAATTGAAGAAGCCATGAATAGAGAGATCTTAAAGATTGGATTGTTTTGCAGTTCACAAATCTTTCCAACAAGAAGATGTGGATGCACACTTATTGGCGATACTCACCCAGTAGTGATAAAAGAATTGAAGAATTTCGTCACAGAAGGGGAGATGAAACAAGATTACAAATCTCATAAAAAACCTTTTAATGAAATTGAAAAAATGTACAATGACGATCCAGATCTTCAAGAAGGAAAAACTTGTGACAGTTGTAATCAATTCTGTTCACATTGTCAAGATTTTGCAGCAGTTTATTCCGATATTACTGCTGGTGAAGTAGGTTCAGAAAAGGGGTATACGACCGTTGTAGCTTGGACTGAGCGAGGTAAAGAACTTGTGGAAAATGCCATTAAAAAAGAATTGTTTGATATTGGTAAAGTTAATGAAGAGGATTTGAAAACATCTATCAAGCTTAAATCTACCCGCGAACTCATTAGCTTTGAAAAACCCCCAAGACAACAGGTTTTAGACTATGTGACTCTTAAGGGGCCAACTACGATTAGCAAAATTTCTAAAACCTTAAATTTAGAAACTAAAAAGGTTCGATACGAAGCATTACGATTGGTTCAATTAAATGAAATTGAAATGAATGTAGAGCCGGGATTAGAAGAACCGATGTTTTCACCTGTATGTGAAGATTAAAGAATCAAAAAAATATTAAAAAATAAAGAGGTAAAAATCATGAAATTTGACCAAGAATTAAATGTGACTGGCTTAGTGTGTCCAGTGCCTGCGTTGAAAACTAAGAAACAACTCATGAGAATGCGACCAGGTACCATATTAAAAGTAATCACAGACTATAAGCCAGCTTCTGAATCGGTTCCACGTGATTTAGCAACAACTAAGCACAAACACTTAGGAACTGATTTTCTCGACGATGAAGAGCTCTGGCACATGTATTTCGAAGCAGTAAAGTAACACGAAAATTGAAGTAGGTTTAGGATGAGTGTTCAATAAATTTAATAGAAATTGAACATAACTGCCCCTTGCGTGGGGTTAAAACCTATTAATAAAAAAATATTCAAAAAATAAGAAATAAGTGAAAAAAAAATGGAAGATAGTTTAGAATTTAATAAATTAATAACGGGATTTCACATTGAGCCTGAAGTTATTAAATATTGCTATCAATGTAGCAAATGTTCTGATAATTGTCCTGTAACTGCAGTTACATCAGACCAATATACGGATACAGGATATAACCCTAGAGGAAATATCTTAATGACTCTTTTAGGACGTAAAGATTCACTTCTTGAAGGAGATGATTTAAAGATTTGGGGTTGCACTGTCTGTGTTACATGTGATGAAGTGTGTCCACAAAACATCGAACTTACTGAGGTTTTTACATTTCTAAAAAATCAAAGTATTGCTCTAGGAAAAGGTCCAGAATTTATCTATGGCCAAGCAAAAGCTGTTTACGAAAATGGTAAAGCTATACCGCCACAACCTGCAATTGAGAGAAGAAGAGAACAATTGGGTCTGCCAAAAGTAAGTGCACCAGATGTAGGTGAAGTACAATCATTATTAAAAAATATGGGTGCTGATAAAAAATTAAAATAATTCGAGGGTAAGAAAAAAATGACAGAATATAAAATGTTTGAAGGTTGTGTGATTGGAAATCGTATTCCTTTTATTGAAGCAGCATCCAGAAAAGTTTTTGATAAAATTGGTATCAAAACCTCTCAAGCACCCTTTTCATGTTGTCCAGATCCTACTGGTATGAAAAGTTTTGATAATGATGTTTGGTTAGCTATTGGTGCTCGAAATCTTTGTTTAGCTGAAGCTGAGGGTAAAGATATTATCTCATTATGCAATGGATGCACGAACACATTAAGAGGTGTGAAGCATCAATTAAAGCATGATAGTTTAAAAAAGGATAAAATTAACTCAGAGCTAGCAAAAATTGGAAAAGAATTCAAAAGTTCTGTTGATATAAAACATTTTGTTGATGTATTTAAAGATGAGGTCGGTGTTGATCGAATTAAGGGCGCTATAACAAAACAACTTTCTGGATTAAAGGTTGCTGTCCATCCGGGATGTCATTATATGCGACCAGCGGAATGGATGGAATCTGACGATCCCATGAAACCAACCACGCTTAAGAAACTCGTAGAGGTAAGTGGAGCAACGGTTGTCGATTACGAGGAGGAGATTTTATGTTGCGGGAGTGCTGTAACAAACGCTTATGAAGAACACGGATTTGCGAACTTAAAGATTAAAATGGATGCCATCAAGAAATCTGGCGCAGATGTTATTGTAGTTAATTGTCCTGCGTGTTATCAACAATTTGACACGAGACAGAGAGATTTAGGTAAGAAGTTTGAGACTGAGTATGGAATTCCAGTTTTATATCTAACAGAATTATATGCTTTAGCAATGGGGTTTAGTCCTGATGAATTAGGATTAAAATTTCATCGCACAAGATTATCTGGAATATTAGAAAAGCTTAACATATAGATAAATAGCAAAATCTAAAATTTTTTTATTTTCTTTAGCACTTTAAGGAAAAAATCTAATTTTCTTTTTTATTTCTTTTTTTAAATCGAGTAAAATTTGAATTAAAGATAAAGAGAACAAATGATTTTACTTTTTTCAAAATGAAATTTAGAAGTATAAATTTGAAATTCTATAAAATTAAAAATCTTTCTCGATTTTTCCATCTTTTCTTTTAATAATTAAAAATATAAAAAAATATAAAAAAAAAAGGTTAGGATTTATTTCTTCCTTCCTCGAACTAAACTTAGAATTATTACTGCTGCGAGAGCTCCTAAACCTATAGCTAATCCGATGATCAATCCAAGGATAAAGGGATCTAGTCCCGGGCTTGGCGTAACAGGCGCAGTACAGATATTATCTACGAACAGATTATTAACACTACCTGTTTCGTTATAACAATCTAAATTATTAAGAAAAGTATTTGCAAATATTTTGTTATTATTACTTGCATCTAAGTAAGTCCCATTATTATTGTTATTGGCAGTATTTGCAGTAATAACATTGTCATCGCTTGATAATAAATGGATTCCATTCATTTCATTGTAATTGGCAGTATTCAAGGTAATTAAATTCGAATCACTGCTTTGTAAGAAAAGACCATGCTCTACATTATTTGAAGCTGTGTTTTGGTATATAATATTGTCATTACTACTACTCTGTAAAGCGATACCACTTAAATTGTTAAAGCTAGCAATGTTTCCTCTTATAATATTTCGAAGACTATTAGAAAATACTCTAATACCAAAATCACCATTATGATGCGCATTATTATTTTCAATTTTAGAATCATCAGTACTGAAATATCTAATACCGTTTACTGTGTTATTATAAACTTCGTTGTCTATGCAAGAAACATTGACTGCGCTATTAATCCTAATTCCATTTCCGGTATTATTATATGCTGTACACTTAGATACAACTGAATCATCACATCCTGTAAGCCAAATTCCTTCATCTCCATTATGATTGGCTGTATTTTCATCAAGAGTATTATTATCACATCCACCTTCTAAATAAATTCCGTGATTCTGGTTATTATTGGCTGTATTTTTTGAAATTGTATTAAATTCTGAGGATGTTATTAGATGGATTCCGTGTAAATTGTCGTTTACTATATTGGAGTCAAACAGGTTATGATTGCTTAGTTCTACTCCGATTCCATTATCAGAATTATTAAAGATAGTATTGGTCCTAATTGTTACGAAATTGCAATCATTGAGGTATATCCCATCATCATCATTTTCTATTACATCATTATCTTCAACAATGCAACTATTGCAATTATCAAAACTTATCCCTTCTAAAAAGTTGTCATTAACAATGTTTAAATATAAATCTACATAATCTGAATCAGCAACAACGATACCATATACGCTTGCTGAACAATTATTATCCCTCAGAGTTATTTGACTACAATTATCAATAAATAAATTTAAAAAGACATTCCTTGGCAATTGATTACCTTCAATTAAACCGTTCGTGGTATTAGTGAGTATAATTCCTGCACTCATGCCAGATGTTATGAACTCACAATCAAGAACTCGAAAGTACTTTCTAGAATTAGAGATAGTCAAACAAACAACACCGCTGGTTGTATTAAACAAATCATTGCTTATTATATAAGGATCCCCAGAAGTCCCAGAACCAGTACAAATACCTTCAGCTGAATGGTTTGCCCAGTCTTTTGTAGGATCGGTATCATCAATCTCTATTGTGCTATTATGAGTTGCCGATGTTTTTAAGCCCTCAAGAAAAGTTATTTGGTTTGTTGCTTTTGAAAATGGTAAATTAGTAAAAATCAATCCAAGATTTATAGCGAGTATTGCTATAAAAACAGAAATTAATACTGTAGTTCTTATGTTTTTTGATTTCATTTTTTTCACTTTCTGATTTTTTGTTATATTAAGTTTTAATATGGTAATATGATTATTTCACTATTTAAATATATGTAACTTTAACGGGATATGTTTTCACCATTTCTTTAACTATGAGATTTATTGTATACGCATTATATAGTTAAGATTATATTTTAGGAAGATATCTTTCATATCATAAATTAAATTTTATAGAATTTTCATTATCTGTTTCATATAAGATGGAGTTTATTTCTAATGTCTGAACCTTTTAGAGAGTCAAAAATCAAGATTAAACTAGATGAGTACTTCCATAAAATTTTTAGTCCGAGTCATATTGCTTACACGATTTTTTTTTTTATTGAAGTCCTTATCTTAATTGTGTTTTATTTTCTAGGTAGCACTGCTTTAGGTAATATTGGGTTATTTTTAGCTACCGTTTTCTCGCTATCATTTATTTTGTTAATGTTTCTTGGAGTTTCTTCCAAATTCGAGTCGTATCTTTTTTCGAAAAGCTTAGATCAACATAAAACAATGATTTTTATAGCGACTTTAGGTTTAAGTTTCATCATCATTTTATTGTATTTCCTATTTGGTAACTCCACTCAAATTCCGATTCAATTTATGGGATGGGATTACATCCTTCCAGGTTTTTATATTATAGTTTATTTTGGATGGAATATGGCTCAAATTTTTTTTTTAAAAACGAGCTTTGAAGACATTGCGTTTAAAGTAAATAATAGAGTATTATCAGATTTAAATTCTAATAGAAATAAAAATTTCAGCATCATATTTTTAATTTTAGCAATTTCTATTTCTATTTTGACTCAGTTGGGGACATATTTCGCATTCCTTCCATTTTTTGAACCTCAAAATCCGACAGATTCTTTAGAACCACTAACATGGTTTAACGGATGGAATATAGCAATGTATATTGTGATATTATTTATTTCCTATAGATTGGTGTTTCTCTTTTTTAAAAGCATAAAAAATGATATTCCTAACATCTTTTCCTCAATTTTTTATGTTCTGGTATGGTTAATTATCTGGTATCGATCGTTTAGCTTTATAAATTCCTTTAGGAGCGTTTCTGCGGCATTGGGTATCGATGTATTTCGGGTATTCATCGACATTCTTTTAATGATTTTTACGGCTATTCTCGTTATAAGAAGTTTAGGAAGTAGAACTTTTAAATTTCGTATTTTTAATCCCAATAATTTAGCGTTTTTCCTTTTTGCATTTACTTTAATCTATATAGAAGGTCAGATTGTCATGATCACAGGAGCAGGCTCGATTTCTGGTACCTACTCTGATCGAGAACAAGTTAATTTAATAAATAATTTTACCGTATTATTGATTACGATAATCTTTTATTGGTTCTATTCCGAATACACTTTAAAGAAGAATGGATTGATTTTAAAACAGATGTTCAATCAAAAAGAAGTATTCGAGATAGTAACTGATTTTAAGTCCTTTTTGATTAACAGTGGTGCTTTAGACTCAGAAAAAATAAACGACAGGGAATTCCAAGACTTTCTCAGAAACAAAAAGTTAAATTTTGAGGGAGAAAGGATATCTGAAAATAACGTACTCGACGATCCAATTGACAATTAAATTGATATTTGGCTTTACTTAATTACTTTTATCTTCATAATCCTTAAGGATTATGTCAATAGATTCATTTGAATATATTATCTCGTTAAAAATTTTTATTAATAATTTTATAATCGCTCTTGGATTACCTTCAGCTCTTTTAAATACATACTTTAAAATACGCTTATTCAAAGGGTAATATGGATTTTGAAACGCCTTGGTAAATTCGGTATTATCAATGCTTTCATAGAACTTACTCATTGTACTACTGTAAAACTCGTAAACATCTTCTTCTTTGAATTCCAAAAGATTAATTGGTTCCATTATAGAGGATAACAATTCGGGGGTTTTTTCACTATATTTTTTCCTGATACCCACTAGAGATTCCTTTGATTTCAAGGTAATAATTATACGCAAACCCTCAATGTTTTGAAGTTGAACTATTTTATTAAATAGTTTGTCAGCCGAGATATCGTTTGGAGACACTTCAGTTCCATATAACCAGCTAGGATCAAAAACTTCTTCGGTTTGTTCAGATTGTGGGCTCATAATTGAAATTATCTTTCCAAAATCGTCTATGAATAGAATTGTTCCCGATTTAGAGTTTTCAATGAGGATTCTTAGCATTAAATAAGCATTTTTCCCTTTGCGAAGATCGTGAGTGAGATTTAACATTGATAATTCCTTTGCATCCATTAGTTCACCGAGTAACCATCTCTCTGCTTCGATTTTCTTATAAGGGTCTAATTGATGGATTGTAATTCCATTTATCACATCCATTAGCGTTTCAAGTTCTACTTCTCTATATTTATTTGATAGCTGTTTGTAAGCGTATTTTTGCACTTTTTCAATATCCGCAACATGAAAGAATCCAAATTTTCTTTCTAATGCACCCCATTTGTCACACAATTGATTTACGATAAATTTCAATGGTTCCATTTCAAGATTTTCTATAAATTCGGAATAAATATTAGAAAAAAGCTTTTTATAGACATATTCAAGTGAAATATAAATCGTATTATAATAATAAAGAATATTTCTTAAAGCCCAAAAAAGATGAGTTTTCCCCGATCCAACGTCCCCTATAATAGGAAGAATAAAATTAGTCTCATTTTCTATTAGTTCTTTAATTTTTTGAATTAGGCCTATTCTCGAATTAACTAAATCTAAATCCTCCTTAATCTCGCCCGTGCTAACAAATTTTTTAAAAGGGTTATTCCCCCATTTGATTATGTTGAGCAACAATTCTTTTCTATTTTCGTATAGTATCATGTTTAAAAAAAAACTTATAGTTTTAATTCTTCAATGCCAAGGATTACAATATATTTAAGATCGGATAGAGATTTTTTCACATTCATGTACGGCTCAAAAGAAACGAGAAGATCTCCACTTTCATCGCGTCCTACGATCAAGCAATCGTAGAATACCGGATCAATTCTCTCATCGATTACTACTCTATCAGCTATGATAACTCCATTACCTACTAATGATACAGGGTTCCTGAGCATTTCTTCTCTAAAAAATTCCAGATGATTGATTCCATATTCACTATCGTCTAAATACAGGGCAGCAGTGTTTAACTTGTTTAAAGTGTAAGGAAAAGCGTCAGAGAACTGACCCTCATCGTAAATTTGCATGATATCTTCAGATATCAGAATTGAATATTCAATCGACTCAAAATCTTCGTACCACTGTGACTCTATCTTTCGAGAAAATGCTACTTTTTTATTGTAAATTAATTCGAATCCTACTCTAAGGCCATTAGTGATGAAAATACCCTCTGAATCAGATATTTTTAAGTTATCTGAGAAAATAATGGAATCGTTATCATCCTTGCATCGAGTAATTATCGATCCATGGAAATCTCCTTCTAAATTTATGCTTTTTACAGAATCGTATATGATAATGTTGTCGGTATTACTCATAATTAGCATCGAATCAAGTTAGCTTTCCCTTAATACGAAAGATAGGATTGTATATATAAGTATAAGTATAATACTATATAATTAGTATGGGTTCAATTAGTCTAATATGTGAACTATCTAAGGAAGATTTGCTTCAGAGGGCAAACGAATTCATTTTTTCTACGGGATTGAATGACGGCGCTTCGAGACT
>JAUWZT010000170.1 GCA_030615145.1 Promethearchaeota archaeon
ATCTTTTAAGTTATAACACTTCTTATGAAAAACCTCAATCATAATAATATAATTTTATATTTCTACTCTCATTTATTACCAATAATTTGATTATAATTAAAAAATTGTGTAATAAGGTTGAGTCTTGGAAAGAGTATTAGAATTGAACGGTTGTTCGATCGAAAAAGCAAAAGAACGATAATCGTCCCGATGGACCACGGTCTTACCGTAGGAACCATTAAAGGATTAGAAAATTTGGCGGATATGGTTGATAAAATCGCTTTAGGGGGCGCAAACGCAGTTTTAATGCACTCAGGAATGGTTGGAGCGGGGCATAGGCAGTACGGAAAAGATATAGGGCTGATAATTCACCTTTCAGGGGCAACTAACTTATCTCCAGACCCTAATAGGAAGGTATTGGTCTGTACCGTAGAACGAGCTTTGAAAATGGGAGCAGATGGAGTTTCAATTCATATTAATATAGGAGCTGATGAGGAGCCAGAAATGCTTCAAGACGCTCATAGAGTCGTTGAGTCATCAAGAGAATGGGGCTTACCGCTTATAGCTATGATGTATCCTAGAGGTAAAAAAATAAAAGATGAGAATGATCCTGAAGTAGTTAATATTGCTGTAAGAGCAGGTGCTGAATTAGGCGCAGACATAGTTAAAACAAATTACACTGGAGATATTGACTCTTTCAAATATATCGTAAAAAGTGTACATGTTCCAGTTATTATTGCTGGTGGTCCGAAAACTGATACGATTCAAGATTTGCTTCAACTAGTTTACGACTCTATCCAAGCAGGAGGTAAAGGAGTAGCGTTTGGAAGAAATGTTTTTCAAGCGGAGGATCCTACAAAAATTGTTAAAGCTCTATCTAAAATTGTACATCATAATTATACGGTGGGAGAAGTTCTAAAAGAATACCAAATTAAATAGACGAGTTAAAAAAAATTATGAAACAAGATAAAATGGTTTCTTACCCTTATATAGTAAAAAGAGCGATAAAGGCCTCAATTGAATTTGTAATAATTTTGGTATTACTATTCTACTTGCCGGAAATACTTAACTTTTTTCGGTTTTTATATGGATTTTGAACGAGAAGATAAATATGTTTCCGATTTTTCACGTTGCTATTCCGTTAATTCTCTTTGAATTACCACTAGTTAAGAAGAGATTTGAATTTAATAGATTTGCGTTAATTATTGGCTCGTTATTTCCAGATATTATTGATAAATTTCTACTCTTTTTAAATTTAGGTTCAGGGAGGGGAATCTCACATACAATTTTATTTATTTTAATCAGTTTTGTTATTTTGCACTTTATTACGAAAGGAAGAAAATCTATATCAATACCATTTTTAGTGGGAATGGTAGTTCACTTAATTTTAGATCTACCAGAAGTACCACTTTTTTATCCATTTTTCATGTATGAATTTATTATTATTGACGATCCTTTCGGATTATGGCTTCATACATTACTTAACAACCCCGTAGTTTATTTGACGGAGATAACAGGGATTCTAATTTTCATTTTTGTTTTAATAAATAACAAATTATACAATATAAAAGAAATTACAAATTATCTTAAGCGTAATGTTAACCTAGAACCTCAATAATAGAACAAAGGTAAATCATTTAACTTTTAATAGTAATACTACAATTTTTTATTTTTATATCTTAGATTATTTTAATTAACATAATTGATTTTAAAATAACAATTACAAATTCGATTACCAATAAAAATAAAAATGAGCCAAACAAATATCCTCAAGGTTATTATTGACAATAGAGAAAGGAAGTTAATGAAATTATTGGAAGAGAAGTACCCTAATATCAAGTTCGAAACTAAACAATTAGATATTGCGGATATAGTAATTTCTGAAGATGTAGCAATTGAAAGAAAAGAAGGGTTTGATTTCGTTGCTTCTATTATGGATAATCGTTTATTTGAGCAGTGTCTTCGCTTAAAAGAAACCTACACAACGCCTATATTAATTCTAGAGGGTTTAAATGATAATGTGTTTGAAAATACTGGAATGAAAATTTCCTCTATTTATGGAGCGCTTTCTAAAATTGCTTATAAATTAGGAATATCTGTAATTCCCACTCGTAACTTGGATGATACGGCGATTGTAATCGAAAGAATTGCCTATCGCGAACAAATAAAGGATGGAACATTCATTCTCTCCCGAAAGGCACCAAAAAGTATGAGCATTGAAGAAAGAAGAATGTTTATTGTGGAGGGATTCGTAGATATCGGTCCGAAAAAGGCTAAATCTTTAATAGATAAATACAAGACGCCCTATCGCGTGTTAAAGGCAATTCAACAAACTGAAATTACATTTACTCGGACAGGAAATCCAAAAGGAATTAAAGGTCCCCTAAGCGAACTTTCTGGGTTTGGATGGAAATTTGTAGAAAAGAATAAAGAAATGCTTTTTGGTAAAATAAAGGACCCTCAAAAAAGAATTACTGAATAGAGATTAAATATTTATGATTATACCTATATCACTAATAGCAATTTTCTTCTCGAGTACGGTCTACGGGATTATAGGATTCGGTGACGCGTTGATATTAATCCCTATTTTAGCTCCAATAATAGGAATTAAGGATGCGGTAATACTAGTAAATATCTGGGGCATTTTTCCCGCTTTACTCAATTATTTTAAATATAGAGAATTTTTAGATAGGGGTTATTTTCTCCGAATTGTATCGCTAGGCATTCCCGCCACAATTCTAGGAACTTATTTAATTATAAATATTCGATTGGAATGGGTCGAGTTAATTTTGGGCGTTTTTATTTTGATATATTCTTCTTTAAAACTCGTTAATTACAGTAAGAGCCAATCTCAAACTGAAATAAAAAAGGAAATAAACACAACATCTCCCCTAATTTTGTTCGGGGGATTCTCTTATGGCTTGTTAACTGGTTTAATTGGCGCGGCAGGACCCATTAATGTAGCCTTATTAGAAAAAACGGGACATTATAGAGAAAGTTTTATCGGAAATTTTGCTGCTATTGGAACAGTACTTTCCGTTTCAAGAATCCCATTTTATTTAGTTGAAGGAATGTTCCCAAGCGATCTACTATTAATATTTTTATTCGCTTTTCCAATTATATTCCTCGGGACTAAACTTGGTCATAAGATTACCCCTAAAATTCCTGTAAAAAAATTTCAGATTCTTGTTTTTTGTTTTCTCTTAGTTATTAGCATTAAGTCCATTGTTTCGTCAATAATTGGTTTAATCAGTTACTAAACGGGATCAAAAATATGTATAATAAAATATTCTGTAAATAAAAAAAGAAAAAATTATAAGATTTTTGAATACCTTCGAAGCCCACCGTGTAGTATAAGCAATTGAATGTTTCTGGCTCCACCAATTACTTCTTCAATTTTACTTACATCCATGAGCTCGTCAACTGGAGTGTTGTCTGTAACAGATACACCACCCATTTGCTGTTGAACTTCGTAGCAAACTTCGTGTGTAAGCTTTGAAACTAAATATTTGCCTTGAGAAGAGACTCCCGCCACCCATCTTCCTGCTTCTTTGCTTGGTTTATCGGCAAAAAGTATTTTATCGTCGTAGATAGTCGCTGCTTGGAATGCCAAGCTTGTAGCGGCACTACATTTCGATAGTAAATCCCCTAAACTATATCCGACTCCCTGATAATTAATTACATTTTTTCCAAATTGTTGTCTGAGGTTAGTATAAATTATGGCATATATAAGACCCGCCCAACATATACCCACGCCTGAGCCCATAATACCTAAGCGCTCAGGAACTAATCCATCAAAAAGATTATGATAACCTCCTCCATTATCCCCTAAAATATACTCCATTGGAACTTTTACGTCATTTAAAAATGTATGAGCTATATGAACTCGAGGAACTGAATTAATCTTCAATCTTTTTGTCTCTATTCCACCGAAATCCCTTGAAAGCATTCCTTGAACCATCGTTTGTCTGGGGTGCTCGGTATCGTAAACACCATAACAGGCAAAATATTTTGCTTTAGGACCATTTGTAGTAAAGACCTTTTCTCCTGAAAAAACAATACCATCATCCACCTTTGTACAAGTTGTTGTCATGTTCACAGCATCGGACCCGCGTTCTGGCTCAGTTATTCCAATACAACCTGCTTCTTTTCCACTCATCAATTCGTCTTGGACTTTAAGAATCTCGCTCGTTTCACCATGTTGAAATGTTGGATTACCACATAAAATACCGCTTGCTAATCTGGCTAATTCTAATTGAGGGTCGCATATAGACATGATTGTACCTAATAAAATTTCTTTTTTCATACCATATGGTTCAAAATCGCGCCATTTATTAATCCGTTGCATGTATCCGTGCTTACCTAGCTCTGGGAATAACACATATACATCTTTACTTTTATCGATCTTAGGGTGAAGCTCTAAACAAAAAGATTCTAACTCCTGGCAAAATTGTACCTCTTCATCATTTAACATTGGAAATATATTATCGTTAAAAATTTTGAAAACATTATCCAACGTCATTTTTTCGAGGATTTTATCGTTTATTATTTTCTCTTGCATGATTATCGTCAATTCTTATTGTATTTACTATAAATTGAATGATTTTACATTATTATTATTATTAAATTTTTTATTCAAATTAAAGTTTTAATATGAAATTCGAAAAAAGGATAGTAGAATTAATAGTATTATAATCCCTGGAATAGTTCAGAAAATGTAAAGATTAACTGGAGCTATTCCCTTAAGTCAATATTAAAAGTTATGAATAATTTGTTTTCACGTAATCTTGTACAGCCTTTATTTCTTTTAGATGAGTATCACGATTTCCAAAAATATAAAACCTTACTTCCGGACCTGTCCCGCTAGGTCTAAAATATAACGTTGAATCGTGACTTTTCAACTGGTATAAGTCCACCTTGTTATTGTTATCAGATAAAGCGCTCACTTTATATTGTTTGTCATTGATTTTAATTATTTTACCGTCGTTTTTTCCAAAATTATTCATAATTTTAACTTTCTCCTCGTCAATTGCTTGGATAGTTCTATTTATTCCTTTGATTGACCAATCAATTGATTCGGAAATTACATGTCCTCGTGAGATTAATTCTGTGATTATAACGAGAGCAGGTACGGGATATTTATCTGCGATAATTGGAAATTTGGTCTCAAATCGGAGTTCCCCAGTTATTTCGTCTTTAGAAATATGTAATATGTTCAGAGTGTGTCCTCCTGACTCTTCCCACATTACGATTAAAAATTCCTCTTCAAGTAAGTTGTTTTTTTTAATCAATTCGAGTAATTTTTGTTTTAAAGGCGCTGCGGTATCAATTTTTATCAAATTTTTGTTTTCATCTTCATAATAAAGAATAGCTTTATCCACTTTTGATTGGTCTACTTCAGTCCCTAGTAGAAAATATAAAATCACCCCCAAGTGTTTATATCCCACACCCGTTAAAATATTTATAAAACTAGTATGGTCTCCTCTTAAATCGCTTGGTATCGTTCTCACATTGATAATTTTCTTATGATAAACATTAGCTAATATATTGTGCATTGCAGAATATATCTCATTCGGAATATAATAGAAATACTCACCGTTCTGTTTCACATATAAGGCAATTCTATCTCTATCGGCATCTAATAGTAGAGCTATATCTGAATCTTCTGATTCCATAACTTGCCGTAATTTATCTTCTCGAAGAATTTTTATCGGATTGGGGGGATTGATTTCTTCCTCTATTAAAATTACATTTGCTCCTAACCGATTAAATAGATTGACAATTCCTCTAGCTTTCCCCAAGTAAGGCCAAATAACAATATTTTTTCCTCTTAGGTTATTAAGTTCTAAAACTTTCGATAAAAGAGAGATCACATAGTCGTTGTTTTTCTGCTCAGCATCAATTAGAAAGGGTTTGTAATTTGGATCAAAACCAATTTCTTCAAGTTTTAGTGCTTTATCCGCAATTTCTTTAAATAAATCTCCCGACATTGGCATTGGATAATCAATATAAAATTTAATTCCGTTCCACGATAGATCGTTATGAGACGCTGTTAGTACGATAATTAAGTTTATATCTTCGAATAACGCGACAGAAGCGGCACCATAAGGGGCAGATATTTTAGATTCCCCCGGATGATCTGTCTGAAAAAATATTTCATACCCCTCATAAGCAAAAATTTGAGAGCAATACCGAAGTAGAATCTGTTTGCTTGGTCGATTATCGGTAACAATCAAAATTTTAAGATTCTTCCCTTCTTTCATTTCTTTGTATTTTTGACTAATCGCTTTAAAGGCTCTGAAAAATAAAAAAAGCTTTCTGTTGGGTAATAAAAATTTTTTCTTTCCCTCTTTTTCTATATTTTCAAGAATCTGAATTCTTAACCCAGAAGTTGGAGCTACTATTGGATCAACTAAAAATCTTTCTTCTTCGGTTAATTCTGGTAATTTTAGAGTCTTAAAATCTCCATCTTCGATAAAGGGAATATCTTCTAATTCAAAATCAAAATCAATCAAATCTATCACTATAATTATAATTACTTGTCAGATAATAACCAATAATTATAAAATTCTTAAATTTTTTATGTTTTCACTCAGATTTTTGGTTTAAGTTGGGACTTATTTAAGAATTTTATTTATGGCTTCTCTTAAGATTGCGTGAATTTTCTCTCTATAATTGGTATTAATTGCAATCATTCCGTGGACTTTAATAGGTGGGTCCCTATCCGTTTCGGACAATATTCTTTCACAAAATTTAGGTGTTAACCTATTTGGCAAATCTTGTTTATTCGCGATTCCAATGACTAAAACATCCTTATAATAAAAATCTAAAATATCCCGAATAATATCTTTACTATAGTTTACATTCTCAAAACTAGAATCAAGCACTAAGAGAGCTACATCAGTATTATCCAATAAACTTTTCCATAAAGACCGATAATTACTTTGCCCCGCAAAATCCCAAAGTACAATTGAACGAGGAACATCAAGTTCTTCTCCGTTAAAAGAAGCTATGTCAACATTTATTGTTGGAATGTATTCTAAATCGACTTCTTTGCCACAGATTAAGCGTAGGAGCGTTGATTTTCCAACGCCTCCAATTCCTATAATAGATACTTTTATAGAGCCAAGAATCGTATCATCAATCTCTCTTTCAAAATCTGTAAAAATCGCGCGATTTCCGGTCCATTCACCACTCGCTAAAAGTTCTCCATACATTTCAATGAATTTTGCTCTTATTGTTGTAATTTTCGAGTTAACTACAGCGTCATCATCCACAAGATCCGTGCATACTACAATTATAATCTCATCAATAATTGTATAGTAGTACTTAAACTCGTCTGTAGCCGTGGATTTTATGTCGCTTTGACTTATTTCTTTCATAAACCCCGAAAAAGCGCTTAAAAATCCCGCTAATAAGTCTCTATCCACATCAGAACTACCATAATTCCTGAATAGCAAAGATTTTCCAGTTCGGGTCAATATATTAATGTATTGGATCATAAAATCACGGAAGATTATGTTGTGAAGAGTTTATCTGCCCCTATTATATTTATCTTGATAAAGACTCATAATTGAAGCTTTAAAACTTGATAATCGAAAAAACTTGAATTTATATTTTTAATGTACTATATTTATTATAAAAAATTGATCTTTTTATAATATTCTCATCAAAATCATTAAAATAATCTCATTCTTCAAATTTATTAGAATTTAAAAGATGATAACTTATGACAGAACCTAACGACCTTACATTAAACGATTTATCTAAGTCTTTTAAAGAGTTCGACGAGAAAATGGGCGCCTTCTCGTCAATACTTGAAAAGTTTGGTTTAGATATTATAACAAAAATGGGACAAACAAATTTGAAAATTACACAATTAACTGATAAAATTAACGAACTAGATAAAGCTACTATTGACATTAAAAGTCTAAT
>JAUWZT010000014.1 GCA_030615145.1 Promethearchaeota archaeon
ATCTTGAAATCTTTAGCCCAGTCTACAACGCTACTTCTCTCTGATAATATGACCGGATCATTCGGTTTAGAGAAGTTATAAACAGAAAATATTCCTGATTTAATTGTATTGGGAGATCTTACTGAATATAGAAGATCACCCCGCAAAGCTAAAACACCTGCTTGAGATAGAACATCAATAACAGTAGGATTGTAAGGATCCTTAACATCTACTATCTGTACATTTCCATCTCCTTCCTGCAAAAATAAATAACCATTTTGATATGAGATCCATTGAGGATTTTTCATCTCTATAGTTTTAAAAATATATGGATGAGCTGGATTTGTAGCATCTATTATTGTAAGACTCTCATCGCAGATATAAACAAAATCTCCCTGAACTTCCATATCTTTTATACCTCCTGGTAAGCCAGAGATGTTTCCAATAGCTAAGAAATTTATGCCAAATAAAAAAATGAGAATAATACCAATGAGAGAGATTCCTCCTCCTATTATAGCAAATTTCTTTATCATATAGTACAACTTTTTTTTTACTATTTTTGTCTATTTACTAGTTGATTTATTACGTATTTAAATTTTTTTACGGTGTTGATATGTTGTCAGATTAAAGAAAATTCAGATATAGATTCCGATATCATTTTTTCTTTAATTTTTACCTCCCTCCCCCGCGTTACCCCATCCTAAAAATGTAGACTAGTTATTTAAGAATCCAGATTTTTCATTTAAATACTAAAGAAATTATGTAGTTTTAAAGCATTATATCAAAATATATAAGTAAAAAAGGAAGTGATCGGTTCGAGATTAGATGGAGAAGAAACCTTTTTTGGTGAAAGCATTGATACTCCAGAAGAATCTGTCGAAGATCTCTGCGATAGAGTTAATACAGTGTATAGCACAGCAATGGACGAGGACGATAAAATGAATCAGCTAGCTTATCTAATCGGATTTCTAATTGCTCTTAAAGGAAGGCTAAATCGAGTATGCGAAATTATTTAGAAATTACTGCAATTCATGATCGAAAACTAAAAAGATTTTTATGAGATTCCATACTTTTATTTTTATCTTAATTAGGATTATAGTTTATTTTTAATTCCAAGTTAAGAGTATCATTCACTTGCCAAGGTGGCGTAGTAGAGGCTCTATATCAGGGTCCTGCGAAACCTGGGAACGCACCAGATCTATCGGAATACCCGATACAGGTGAAACTGAAGATCTGGGTATCAGGGAATTCGATGGCGATTCGCATCGGATCTGAAAGTTCAAATCCCCTTCTTGGCATTTAATTTTTTTATTCTAAAGCCTGAAATTAAGTTTTATTCTTCTTTTATCTTTTTCTATGAATTCTTTAAATTCTACATTATTATCATTGATAACCTCCCAAAATTCGTCGTATACATCTTTAAGGCTTCTTTTCGCCGCATTTTTTTCAGTATCTTTTGGTGGAGGAGGGCGTGAATCTCTATTTTTTTTCCGTTTAGGATTATATTCGATGTAATTTCCTTCAACAATTAGGTTTTCAAAGAACTCATCGTCATTTTCGTTAAATAGGTTTGCGTCAGCTTTATTTTTCAGAGTTTTTTTAGGTTCAAATTCAAAATCTACTTTTTGATATCCGCGAACGATAAAATTTTTATCGACAAACGCTTGAAAGTGGTGATCGCAAATTAACCCTTTAGGCAGAGAAATTGTGGTTAATTGTCTTGCTTTATCAATCACGGATTTTGGAAATTTCAATACTTTTTTAGCTTTGCACACGGGACATGTAATTTTAACATTTAAGTATTCATTTAACTCGCTTATCTTTGGATGAATGTTCTGTTCTAAAATTGCCATAGCTATTCAACACCCGCAGTATTTTTTAAAACTACACATAAAAACTACGACATTTTTCAAACAATTTTCAAAACTATTCGAAAATAAGAAAATTGAGCGTTAAAAGAGCATAAAAAAGAGCAATATTTAGTTATGAACAGAATCGAAACTTTGATTTAAATTTTCTTTTCCTAGCTCAAAATTGAATTCAAGGGTAGGAATTATTTTTGACATGAATTTGAAAGTATGTTTTCCTTCAGAAAATTTTTCTAAACCGTCCTCGTCAATTTTAATTAGTATATCTATAGTATCTCCTAAAGCTATCATTCTACCAGCAAGCTTACCTCTCAATAAATCGTCAATTGCGAATTTTTCTCCCTTATGATAAAGCGCGAAATGGTCTTTAAGTTTCTCTACATCATAATCTTTCTTAGAGACATTGATCGGAATTTCGTCAAGATAAATTTTACCATAATCTGATAACTCGAAGTTTTTTACATCAAAACTTTTGGTGCTAAATCCACCGATTTCAATTTCTTTTGGAATCAGAATTGGCATTATAAGGTTCAAAGCCTTAATTAGGAGGGCGTCTGCCTTTCCATCGCCAGTAGTATCTACTGTATATATAGATTTCTTAGGCGGAAAAACTTTTTTGATAAGTACTTTGAGAGCGGAAATATCGAAAGACATAATTATTCAGACAAATTTAGAGTTATATTTTTATCTTTGTTGTAAATAATTATTATTCAATTAAAAATTTATGATACGATTAAGGTATTGTAATAATTTTTACGCACTTTCTTTCTTTCATAAGGTTAAACCCAGTTGAAATTAATTTTTCTAAAGGTATTGTTGTTGTTATTAATTTGTCAACATCTATTACTTTGTTTGAAATTAGCTCGATCGCGTCTAAAAAATCTTCAGCATAACCAATATAAGATCCCATAATTTTCCTCTGATATCTTACAATGTCATTTGGTTTAATTTTTGCCTCAGCTCTGTAGTCTTGCCCAAAACAAATCAATCGAGCACCAGGAGCCCATATTGTCGTTGCCATCTCAAAAGTATCTGCAATCCCCACGGCATCAATGATCACATCTGCTCCTTTACCATTGGTTATATTTTGAATTTCTTGTTTTACATCCTGCGTTTTAGGATTAATCCAATGATCAGCACCAAGTTCTAATGCTTTCTTGCCACGCCATTGATCTATTTCTATACTAATTAATTTTTTTATTGGATGTTTCCTTATAACAGATTCGATAATTAAACCCATTGGCCCTGCTCCAATTATAACAACATTATCAGATTCCTTGACATCCGCAATATTATGACAATGAACCGCACATGATAAGGGTTCAATTAAACTTGCAGCTATCATATCAATAGAATCGGGAAGTTTGAATAGTGTGTTTCTTGGTAAAACACAATATTTAGCAAAACCTCCATTTTGAAATATTCCAAATGTTGTTCCTAGGGCCATATATTCACATAGATTCGAGAGCCCCCTCCTACAATAAATACAATAACCGCATTTTTCTTTTGGATCAACGACAATTTTATCCCCAATCTTAAGATCACTAATATTATCTCCGATTTCTTTAACTACTCCTACAAATTCATGACCTAAAATAGTATTATCTGTAGCAGGATGACCTCCCTTTAATATCTTTAGATCAGTTCCACAGATACCGGATGCCTTCACTTCTATTAGTACTTGATCCCCTTTTTTAATTCGAGGAATATCAACTTCTTCTAATTTAATCTCTCCACCCGAATTTTCATCTTTATGAAAAACTGCGGCTAATATTTTTTTCATTTTATTTACCTCAAGCTATTGGTTATTATATTGGCTATAGGTTATTTCCCACTAAACCAAGATTTATTATTAAATAAAAATTTTTAGCTAAAGATTTAAATTAATAAAAATTTAAATTCGATTAACTAAATAAAATTAATTTTATAAAAAAATGGTTGATGAATGAATGAATGAAAGAAAATCTGAGAAAGTTCCTCTCGGAAAACAGATCGCATTTGCAATGGGGGAAGTCGGAGACTGTACTGCATCGCAAATATTCTCATTCCTTATTTTTACATTCTACTTTGCAATTGTAGGATTACCTGTTCTTTGGATTACTGGTGGTTTTATTTTATGGAGTCTATGGAACGCAATCAATGATCCACTCATAGGATATCTTTCTGACCGTACTAAAACTAAATGGGGGAGAAGAATTCCTTGGATGTTAGGCGCCACTATTCCATTAGCAATAGTAATGATTTTACTTTTTACACCACCTATTGCTCTTAATTCGGACTTAATAAACTTCATATACTTCTTTATAATTCTTGTTCTCTTTGATACTACTTTTACTGCGTTTAATCTAAACTATAATGCTGTTTTTTCTGAAACGTTTGTAACGATGGAAGATCGTAGTTCAACAGGAAAAGTTAGAATAAGTTTTGTGATGATTGCACTGATTTTTGCGTTTTTACTTCCCACATTAATTATAGAAGATCTCTTAGGGGGTGATCCGCAAACGCCCGCAACTATAAGTAAGGCATTAGGGGAATACCAGTTAACAGGAATTATTGCTGCTGTTGTAATTATTATCTCATATTTCATAATTTTGAAATGGGGTGTGAAAGAACCTAAATATATCTCAAAAGACGCTGAAACCGCTATGTCTTTTGGAAAAACGCTGAAAACTACATTTAAGAATAAGTCCTTCCTATGGTTTTTAATACCTGCTTTAGGAACATGGATTGCCATAAATATTTTACCAACTTTGGCACCACTTTTTATGATCCATGCTCTTGGAGTTACAGATATGGAATTAATTGGTTATGCTCTAGCTTTACAGTTTATTGTAGCTGCCGTTTCTACTCCTTTATGGGAAAAAATTCGTGTTAAAAAAGGGGCTCGTATGGCTGGATTGATAGGAATACCAGCATGGATAATTCCTATAATATTTTTTGCTTTCTCGATAAACATTGAAATGGTTTTTATTGTGCAAATCTTCAACGGAATTGGTTTGGGCGGAGGATTGTATTTCTACGACCAATGTATCGCAGAAATCATAGATGAAGATGAAATTCGTCATGGAACAAGGCGATCAGGTATTTACTATGCTGTCCTTAATTTCCTTATTAGACTCTCATGGATTATAAATTTCGTCATAATTGGAATAGTATTTAGTACAACAGATTGGCAAAGCTATGACCCAAATCCAGGTGTTAATACAATCTTAGGTCTCCAAATCTTAATGGGTGTTTATCCCGCAATTATACTTGTAATATCGTGGATTGGAATGTATTTCTATCCAATTAAAGGTGAAAAATTAGCGGAAAATCGAAGAAATTTAGATGAATTGCACATAAAAAAGCAAGAAAAACTTCAATAATTCTTTTTTATCTTTTTTTTGTTGTTGAATTGTTACATTATTGCATAAATTCAAAGAATTTTATTCTAACATCTCAGATTGAGATAAACCTTTAATTTATATTTTTTTTTGAATTAAATAAATTAATATTATTAACAAAATATTTTAAAAATATGAAAACAGTAGAATTAAGTGCAAAATGGGATCCTAAACCAGATTTCAAAATTGGTTCAAAGGATATTGATGGAAAGCTTACTTATCTCGGTTCTCAAGTTTGGAGAGATCCTATAGTAAAAGTTATAGAAAAAGAAAAACCTCAGATTAAGCCTAATGAAGTGCTCATCAGAGTAAAACGATGTGGAATTCTTTAAAGATTTGTTTTAAAGAACATAATATGCGGCTCTGATGTTCATATGAATCAGGCTTACGATGATGGATATCTCTATTATCCTGGGCTAACAGCATTTCCAGTAACCCTTGGACATGAATTTGCAGGCGAAATCGTTGAAGTAGGATCTCAAGCAATAAGCAAAAGGACGGGGAACCGTTATGAAATAGGAGATCCTGTAACCGTAGAAGAAATGGCTTGGTGTGGTGAATGCAAACCTTGCTGCGATGGATATCCAAATCATTGCGAACGATTACAAGAAATTGGCTTTTCTATAGATGGAGCGTTTGCCGAGTACATAACGGTTCCAGCAAAACTTTGTTGGAGTTTAAGGAAATTAGAAAGAAATTACGATGATGTTTTTAAAATTGGTAGCTTGGTTGAACCAACTTCAGTTGCTTTCAATGCAGTTATTGAGAGAGGTGGAGGCATTCGCCCTGGAGAAAATGTTATAATCTTGGGAGCTGGACCAATTGGATTAGCCTCTACCAAAATTTTGAAGACCGCAGGAGCGGGGTTATGTATAGTTTCAGAACCTGAAGAACATCGCGCATCGTTAGCTAAAAAAATGGGAGCCGACTATGTTATTAATCCTCTTAAAGAAAATTTTGTAGAAAAAGTAAAAGAATATACCGACAATGAAGGTGCAGCGCTATATCTTGAAGCAACAGGATTGCCACAAGTAGTAACTGATGACATTCAAAATGCTATTTGGGAATGCAAGGCGGTTAATAGTACGGTCGTAATCGTTGCAAGAGCGGAACAAAGAATGCCAGTGTGTGGGGAGTTTTTTCAAGTCAAAAGGGCAAGAATTGTAGGTGCTCAAGGGCACTCAGGACACGGAACTTTTTTCAACGTAATTAGTTCGATGGCGGCTGGTATGGAAGTTACTCCGATGATTACAAAAGAAATTTCTCTTAATGAAGTCCCGGAAAACATAAAACTTTTACAAACTGATAGAGAAAATTGCAAAATTTCTGCAATTATTAACTAATACAGGACTACAAAATTGATCTTAAATACTCCGAAGAGCTTTTCGCTACTTCTTTAAAAGAAGGCTTCATAATTGTTTCAATTGAAACAAATTCGCTATACCCTGCGTTTTTAAAAATATTTAGAAAAGTCTTAAAATCAAAATGACCTGAACCGGGAGCTCTTCGAGTTGTATCTGCTAAGTGTACATGGCCGACATGATGGGCCACTTCTTTTAAATTCTCCCAAACATAGATAGGATCTTCTTCTAAATGCGTATGAAATGAATCAACTAACAACTTTAAGTACTCTGATCCTATTTCTTCAATTAATTTTAATGATTGAGAAATTGTATTATAGGAATCTATTTCGAAACGATTAATAGGCTCAAACACGAGCATTACGTTATTTTCTTCAGCTAACTTACAACATTCTTTTAAGGAGTTTACAATGTTTAATTTTTCTTTTTCTGGATTACTATTATATTTAAAACGACCTCTTATTAACCCTATTATGACTTTAGATCCTGTTTCTCGAGCAAAATTAATGTATTTTTCAATTCTCTCTATCGCTTTTTCCCGATTAGACTTTTCAGTATCTCCAAAAGAATAACCATAACGTATAAATGTGCTTCCTGTGCCAAGAGCAGAGATTTGTAATTCGTAAGTTTCCGCAATTTCCACAATTCTATCAACATCGACTTTTTCAGGTTCAAGAAGGCTTAATTCTACCCCATCATAATTTAAAGGCGCTAATAATTGGCATAACGACGAAAACTTTTTGATTATACCCTCTTTGTTGCTTTTAGATTCGTTTAATCCAGCAACTATACTAAGCAACATATACTTATCTAAATCTCTTATTATTAAAATATTTATCAGATGTGAACGACTAAAATTATTAATATAAAATTAATTTTTAGGTGAAAATAAAAAATGGGAAAATGGAACCTTCCTCCATCTGGCGGGCACATGGACTTACCGGATGGAATATATCTCCAAAATATGAACATTTCTGAAATTCGAGAACGCGTAAAAAAAAACGATGTTATAATCATCCCAATCGGGTCTACTGAAAACCACGGTCCAGCAGCTTGTATAGGAGAAGATACATTTTTAGTAACGAGAATGGCTGAAATAATAGCGCAAAAAACGGGTTGTACAGTTGCCCAACCAACTTGGTACGGTTCTCATCCATATCATCACGTTGGAATGCCTGGTACCATAATAGTTCCAGAAGAAACATTTAAAGGACTTTTGCGAGCTATAATGGCTGGTTGTTGGAACATGGGTTTTAGAAAAATGATCCTATTAAATGGTCATGGTCACGAGTATGTTATCCCGAGCGCAATTCACGAGTGGGCCAAAAACTACCAATTACCTGCCGTTATTTGTAACGTTAATTGGTACCACGCAATTCCAGAATATTGTAAGGACAAAGAACACGGAGGCCCTTTTGAAACTCCTTTCATTCATGCAGATGAAGCAGAAACCTCTTTTTCAATGACGCTATTTCCAGAAATGGTAAGGAAAATTGATTCTAGCGAAGATAACGAAGTTGTCGGATGGATGCCTGATGGGCATGTTGATAAAGCTGGAAATATCTATCAAAAGCCAATCCGATGGTATGGACAAATAGGGTTTGGACCAATTGAAGTTGCAGCATATCCTGAAGGTCATGTAGGATGTCCAAGTAAAGCAACTTTCGAGAAAGGCGAACCTGGTATGGAGGCTTTTTTAGATTACTTAGAGAAATTAGTTGTTGATATATTAAAGACTTTTCCACCAGGAAAATTACCCCCAACTGATAAAATTACCCAACGAGATCCGAAAGAAATTGAACAGTATTTAAGAGGACCTTTAAATGGTGGAAAAAGCATTTATGAATTGAGATATCCACCTTAATTATTTTTTTTTCTTATTCTCTATATTTTAACCTTTTAGGATAATTTAAAATAAGTTATTTTATTTCATTGATTTGTAAAAAATTTAAAAAAATTTTTAAAAAAATTATTTAAGTTAAAGCTTTGATCCACAATATGCGCAATATACGGCCTCATCCTTATTAATAGGCGTTCCACAGCTGGGGCAAAATTTTGAATGTTCTTGAATAACATGCTCTTCTTCCATCTCAACTTGCATTGACTTAGCGTCTCCGGTTTGAGTAGAAAATTGACCTCTTAACCTACCTGAAGATTTCAGGTCTAAAATAATTGCTCGAATATCTCTGACTGAAATGCCCGTGTTATTACTTATCTCTTCTACGGAAATATTAGGATTGTGTTCAAATTCATGCGATACAACATTTTTTAATTTACTACGATTAGTAATGGCTACAATTTGACTTACTAAAATAGCGGATCCTATCCCAATCCAAAGAAAGTTTATCCAATCAACACGAAATCTCCAAAAACCATCAACTAATCCGTTAATACCCCAGTAAAAAAACATACCTGCGAATATTAAAGCACATATCGAGAAACCATTAATATATTGGTCTTTTTTGTATTTCATCTCTATCATTTACAATTGGTTTTTAATTAAATAAAAATACCAATAAATATATCTCTTCTATGGTCCAATTTTTAAAACTATTGATTCAGATTTTAAAAGTTCTTAAAATAAAAAGTAAAATAAAAATTTATATGTTATTTGTTAAACCTTTGCTCCACAGTAAGCACAATATACTGCAGACTCCTTCTTAATAGGTGTACCACAGTTTGCACAGTAATTCCCTTTTTCTTGAGCCTCTAATTTATCTGAAGTTGTAACTTCCACATATTTTGCTTCGCCTGTTTTAGTCGAAAATTTACCTCTTAATTCTCCCCTTGCTTTTAAGTCTAACACTATTGCTCGAACATCTTTAATCGTAATTCCCGTTTTACTAGCAATTTCCTCAATAGAAGCGTTAGGGTTTTGCTCAAATTCTTGTTTAACGACATTTCTTAGTTTGCTTCTATTAGTAAGTTTATATATTTGGCTTGAGATTATGGATATTCCAATAGCAATTAAAATGAAGCCTGACCACCACCAGAACCCCCAATTAATCAAATTATTAAAACCCCAATACAAGAAAGCTCCTGCAATAATTAATCCACAAATACTGAAACCCTCGTTGTATTCATTTCGTTCGTAATGCATTTTTAATCACTTCTTCTTTATATGAAATAATTAGTTGAATGATATATATGAGTTAAAGAGACCAATATTTATAATATTTTTATAATTATTAAATCAATTATTTGGATTTGATTTTGATCTATTTGAATTACAATAGATTTTGCTTATCTTGAGAAAATTTTAAGGAGGAGTGACCGATCGGTTAATTATTTTAAAGATTTCTTTCACATCAACTTGGTCCTCAGTTAAAAGGATAATCAACTTTTCGAGAATTTTTATAGATAAAATATAATAATTATCAGAATGAATTATATTAAAATCTGGACTGTGTAAACCTATACTTTCGGTTGTTTCCTCTGCTAATTCATATAATTGAGAAATATTCAAAGAAATAGAAGCTTTGTTAAACTCTTCCTCATTTATATATGACTTTTTAATTACTCCATTTTCCGACGATATCAATATAAAATAAACTCTTGGCCCTAATTCGCTAACAAGTGAATTTAAAATTAAATCTAAATCTAACAAAACAGTCATTTCTAAATATTTTATAAATCTTTATTTATAAATATGTTTGTGTGAAATTAATTACGAATACGAATGTCCCGTAAAGATTGGAACTTAAAATTATTTTGTAAAAAAAAATATATTTGATTTTTCAAACCTAAATAAGAACGCAATTATATATCAAAATATTTATCAACTAAGTGCTCAAAATTGCGAAATTGGCTTACGTTTCCGTTAAAATCCTCAATACAATCGCAATAATCGTCTAGAAACTCCTCAATTAATAACTCCATAAATCTTTTAATATTTTTTGATTTTGTAAAGTCCTCAACTAAATACGCAAATATAACGTCCTTTTTAATAGTTAAAAGGAATTGCTGGTTTTCGAAATTAATTGCTTGAAGAGTATCACCCGTATTTTTTCCAATAACTTCATTAGAAAAAGATAAAATAGCTGATATAAAACCTGATATCGTTATAATATTATCTGCCAAATACTTTTTATCCTTTCTAACTTTCGTAAATAGCGAAAGACCTGCCTTGCTTATTACGAAAAGAGCTGAAAGTTCTTTAGCACTAGGAATAGCTCGCTTACACAATTGATTGATTTCTGAAAATGTGGCGTTCGAACAATATGAATTAACTAATTGTTTTGAGAGCGAACAAAGGCCATCGTATTTAATTAGCTTGTCTGTCTCACTTACATAGAATATAGAAATACTTTCATCTTCAATTGTATAAAAGTGAACGTAAATTGTATAAGCCCCTAACAATTTAATTCTTTTCCCTTCCTTCTTTTCAAGAATTTCAGAACGATAGAATTTGATTAGTAATTTGATTAGAGAACGCTTTATCCCCTTACTAAAAACAATATTATAACGCTTCTCAGTCAATGAGACTAACCCAACCCCCAATAGGTCCATTGAGCTTGGATGTTCCAATCTTTCTTGATAAACATTCTCTAATACTAGCATTTTTTATATTTTTTGATACTTTTTTGTGGTAAAAAATCCCCTTAACAAAAAGAATTGTGTGTATTATTTAAATTTAGAACACTTTTATATTTAAATGTTTCGTTTTTGTTGTAAAAATGATTTAATGAATCGATTAAAATTTTATTGAAAAATCAAATTTAAAGGGCAGTTAGATTTAAATAATCTCTATTTTATTATATTTTTGATAAAATATTTTTTCATAACAAAAATGTTAAAATAAAAATAGATTTTACCACAAAACTTATAAAAGTATATAAAAATATGTCTGATACAATGAAATTTGATATAGATCTTTATGTTAATCAGTTTAAAAATAAAAAATTCCTTATAAAACACTTGATCGATATCGAAAAAATAATTCTTTCCTTCGAATATTCTAAATTTATCAATAGCGTGTACAATTTCTTTAATTCGAAAGTAGAAGGCTCAGAAGAAAGATTAAACGCTAAACATTACAACGATGCGGGAGAGATTATCGACCGTTTCTGGAAACTATTATTAAACAACGATTCAATTGCCACTTATAAATCAAATTTGAAAATAAAATTAAAAATCTAATGGGCCTGGCAGGATTTTTTTGCTCTATAGAAACAAATTCGTACTATGGTCTTTTTTGTAATTTTAACGATTGGGTATAATAAATGTTCCAGAAATTCAATCCATAATTTAGAACAAATCTACTTTCTCTTTACCTTTAAATATAAATATAATCAGTTAAAATTATGAAATGAAAAAAAAGAAAGTAAGTATATTTAGCATAAGGTTAAAATCAGACAACTCAAATCAAATTTCTCAATTCAATAGAGACTTAAGAAAGACTATTTGTGAACTCATTTATTACAAAATCACAAAAGATACTCCAAAATATGATGAAATTGTGGAAAGAACAATTTATGAATTAAAATTTAAAGATTTAGATCACTTTTGGAAAAATAAAATTACTGAAACCTTTTTAGAGGAAATTAGTAGTAAATTGAATAATGATGATTTTGAGATTCCGATTAAGAATTATATAAAAGATCTTTTCGAAATTGTTTATAAAATGTATGCTTTAAGTAAAGACAAAAAATTTCTCAATTTTACAGAGTTTATTTCAGAATTAATAGAAGATGGAAATACTCTCTGTGCAACTGATCGTGGATTAGAATCAATTATTCCCGAAATATATTCCCATCTTAGAGAAAATTTTATTGATGAATTTACACTCAAAAGGGTCAGAAGAAAATCAAGCAACATTTCTAAATCTTCAAAACGTTCTATTGAACTTTTTAGTAAGAAATTAAAACTTTGTCTAGAAATCTATGATGGTTTATACAATGGAAAATGTGTAAGTAAAAATTGTAAAGTCAATTATAAAATGCTGCCAGCCTTGGAGTTCCATCATAAACATCCAAATATTAAAACTTCCACTTTTAACGATATTGCTTATAAAAGATACGATTATATCAAATCAGAGTTATCTAATCAGCAAGTTGAATTGATTTGTAATAATTGTCATTCTTGTAAGGATTCTACGACATTTAACAAATATAGTGAGTTAATATCTCAAAAAAATTTATTCTATGATAAATCTGGGGGACATATATCACCTAGATTAATAAATGAGAATATTGATAAGTATATTATCAAAAAGCTAAAATTAGATGACAATCTGAACGAATTCCATAAAATAAGATATGAAGTAAAGAAATGGATAAAAAAAAGATATATCGTAGAAGTACTATTTGATGGTCATTGTATTAATTGTGGTGAACATAGGTTACCTTGTTTAGAGTTTCATCATGTTAAACCTGAATCTAAGCAAAATGTATGGGGTGAGATTCTTCGAAGTTGGAGTATTAAAAGAATAATTAAAAGCTTCATTATAAAAGAAGGATGTGTATGCTTGTGTGCTAATTGTCATTCTTTAATTAATTCTAAAAATTTCAAAGCTTATTATAAAGAAATCTTAGATATGATGAATAGAGATGACATTTTTGAGTTCTATAATAGGTTGGAGAATAATATTCGGGAATCTTATAATAAAGTTAGAAACTACTATCCTTCAATTCACTTCCGAGATCCCTTGAAAAAGTTATTTGAAAAAGGTGATACTTGGAAAGAAACCCTGATTTATATTTATTATCTTTCAAGTATAAGAACAGCTATTACTAATAAAAACTTGAATAGAATTATTGGAAAATATGTGAAGATTAATCAATTATTAAATAATGCGTACATTTACAAAAAAGGGAAAGTTGGAAATGCAATTTTGTTCAGCCTCTCCGATATGGGTAGATTAGAAGCTTTAAACATAATCAAGACATTAAGGAAGGAGAACCCTATTGATTTTATGGATTTGGAAGAAGAAATCACTAACAAACTTAATCGAATTAAATAGTGGGCCTGGCAGGATTCGAACCTGCGAAATCCCGCTCCGAAGGCGGGTACCCTATCCAGACTAGATTACAAGCCCAATGTAAAAAAATTCAGATTTTATTATTGTTACGCATTATTTCTAAAAAATTTTCGCATAGTTTTTATGCGCGTAAAAGCTATTTTTTAATCGATATCTTCTGTGAGATAATTCATATTAGTAAAAAAAGACTTTAAAATATTTTTAATTTTGATTAATCCACTCATGTCCTCATCTGATCCCCTAATTTTGATTAATCCCCTCATGTAAGCATCTGCTACTTGAATCCTTCGAGTCATGATTTTTCTCAAAACTTTTTTTGTAAGAATGAGGTGAATGACGTCAATCTCTTCTGAGTTCGCTTCGTAATACGAATTGTTATAAGTTAAAAAACCTTCGACTATTTTAATCCAAATGTTATAGTCAATGTCATAAATGTACATGTGGTATATTGTATCTTCGTACAACTTTAAATCTTCATAGATTTCCTTGGAACTATTGGCAATCGTTATTCCCAACTTAATTAACTCATCTAACGTAGATATAAATTTACTCTCTGTAGATTCTAATGAGTTCAACATCATTACTATCGTGTTTGAGTCAATCATAGCAAAATAACGTCTTATTATATCTCATTCTTAAGAATTAATAAAATTCGTTTAACCTTATAATAAATCTATGAACAAAATATGAATGTCTAATTTAAAATTTTATATAATATAACGATGTTAAAATTTTATATAATATGCCAATTTTTCTGCTTAAATACTTGTTAAATAATTTAATCCATTTTTTTTGCTTAAATATTTAAAAAATGTTCGAAAAAGCTTAATATATCTCAAACCTTGAGAGAGAGAACCTTCTACTTTAATTTTTCCCTTCATAAACGCATCCGCACCGCTTATTTCATCCTTTAAAATCTTAATAAATAAATCCTTACTAAAAACCATTTTAAATAACGCCTTAAGATTAACCCCCTTCTCGTAATGAAGTTCACCGTGCGAAACTTCGAGCCAATAGCTTAAATTCGCATCAAGTATGCATGTTTGGTATATGTCATCAAAACCTATTAATTCTTCCTTGAGTTCTTCAGTATTATTCACGATAGATACTCCTGCCTTAATGATTTTATCCAAAATATATTCAAATTTCTTACCGTTTTTACCCAACTCTTCCAATATTATATTAATCGGGTTTTGACCTGCCATATAATTATATCCTTCTAATTTTTTTTTCTAAAAATCCTTATAACTATAATTAAAAAGATATAACTCCTATTTATGTGTTTTTCTTCAAAATACTACGCCTAAACCAATAGTCTAATATTAAAATTCTATTGATTAAAGAAATAAATTTAAAGTTGAAAATTCGTCTCCTTTAATTCCTTTCGGTTAAGTACCTCGAATGTTTTAATTTTAAAATAAATTTTTATATTTGGAATTATTTCAATGGTTATACCAAAACAATTTTTTATTAAAAAAGCCCATATAGTGTAGTACGGTTAGCATTAGGGACTGTCACTCCTTCGACCCGGGTTCAACTCCGCGTGTGAAAACCATACGCGATGAAACTCCCGGTGTGGGCGCCATTATTCATATCCATATTCAAATTTATTCAAATTCCATCATTAGCTATTGATATCCATACAAAGTTAAAGACAAGAATTTTTTATATCTTAAAATTAAATTATTATCTTTTGTATCAGACTTCCCGAACCCTAATTAAAACCTTACGATTTTTGTAGGTGCAAAAGATTAAAGCTTTTTATATAAAAACGAATTATCTTAAATCACAATATTAATTAATGTCAATATTAAAATATAGGTTGAAATTTAAAAAGAGGTTAAATAATAATGGTAGATCAAGCATTATTAAAAGAAATTAAGGACAAAATCGACGCGGGAGCTGCAGCTGCCGACCCAAAAGATACTCTTAAAGTATACGAACTTTTCAAGCAAGTAGCGGAAGAGAACGAGGACTTAAAAGAGGAACTAGAAGATATGGATATTACCATCCAGATGAACATAACCGACAAGGATGCTAAATTCTGGTTGAAGGCACACGATGGTACATTGGAATTTGGCGAAGGTGATGTTGAGAACCCATCGTTTACTTTTTCCGCCACTAATGAAATTGGCGCAGGAATGCTTTTTGGCGAAGTTGACGCCACCAGTGCATACATGGCTGGTGACATCACTGTTGAAGGTAATTTACAAGATGCAATGGCTTTTCAAGAGATTATTGAACTCGCTTTAGAAGCTCTTGAGGACATGTTTGAAGACCTTTAAGCTATCTTAATTTTCCATCAACTTTAAAAATTATTTTATTTTTTATTTTAGTTCTCAGTTGGTTTTTTATGTAAATTTAATTTTTCGTTAATTCTTAATAATAAAAAGTAAGAAATATACGACATAAATTACAAAATTGTTCCTTATCAAACCATAGTAATTATGGATTTCACTGTGTAATTTATAAAAGAAATAAAACCTTTTTATATAGTAAAAAGTTATACATTATAGTATTTGTTTAATCTATCAAAATTTTAAATAAAATACAAAATCAAAAAATAAGGTTGAAAAATCATGGTTGATGAAGCATTATTAAAAGAAATGAAAGTTAAATTTGAGGCTGGAGCTGCTGCCTCTGATGTTATGGACTCGTTGAAAGTTTTTGAGATGTTCAAGCAAATTGCTGTAGAGAACGAGGACTTGAAAGAGGAACTAGAAGATATGGACATAACCATCCAAATGAACATAACGGACGCAGATAAAAAGTTCTGGTTAAAGGCAAAAGAAGGAACGCTAGAATATGGCGAAGGTGATGTTGATAACCCATCCTTTACGTTCTCTGCCACTAAAGAAGTTGGCTCAGGCATGTTGTTCGGCGAAGTTGACGCCACAAGCGCATACATGGCCGGTGACATTACCGTTGAGGGTAATCTTCAGGATGCAATGGCCTTTCAAGAGATTATTGAGCTCGCATTAGAGGCTTACGAAGATTTAATCGAAGATTTGTAATTAATCTCGAATTTAAACGATATTAAACCTTTCGTGAAATCTCTTATAATTTTTTTTTATTTTATTCTATTTATTAAATTCAATTTTTTTTTCAAGTTTGAAGATTTTGTCGTTTTTTTTGACAGGTGTATCAACTAAAATACCTACGGTAAGTCGTTGAGTTTTCGATTTAACTGAGGGTGTTTCAGTTAGATTGCTTTTTTGTTTAATCTGCAGTGAATTAATTATTTGACGCAAATACGTATCGGTATGAGTTCCAATTATAAAAATCTCGTCCTTCAATTTTAATTTACCCGCAGTTAATAGTATTTTAGCCGCTTTTTTTTCCGAGTAATAAGAAAGAACTTTTCCAATTTCGACTTTTTTATAATTCGAGATATTTCCATCAAATTCTAGTTGGATTTCGTCTCCTTTAGGGCGTTCAAAGTAGAATCCCGTAGAAAAACCTCTGTTATACACCTTGCTTAATCGTGTGAGCCATCCTTTGACTTTCTCTTGGGTAAATGTATTATCGTAATAAGCGTCAATTGCTTCTTTGTAGCAAGAAGTAGTTTCTTCGATATAGATTGGGTCTCTCATGCGACCCTCTATTTTAAAAGCGTCGATTTTAGCTTCTATTAATTCGGGGATATGCTCGATTAAACACAAATCTTTTGCGTTGATGAAAAAAACTCCGTCATAGAGAAATTCGTTTGATTGATCGTCGTATATGCGCCATCTTCTACGGCAAGGTTGAACACACCTTCCTCTGTTAGCAGAATACTCTTGAGACTCACATGTTTCGGCCGAGAAATAACAACGACCGGATATCGAAGTACATTGAGCACCGTGCACAAAAGTTTCAATTTCAGCTTTTTTTATTTTACTTTTTATTTCTTTAATTTGTTTCAGAGATAATTCTCTAGCAAGAATTAATCTTTGGGCACCCAAGTCTTCATAAAATTTTGCCGATCGATAGTTCGAAATATTAGCTTGAGTTGAGATGTGAAAGGGTAATCCTTTTTCTTTGACGATTTCAATAGCTCCAATATCGTGAATTATGACGGCATCTATCTCTGCTTCTACGGCTTTATCTAAAACAATATTGAGGAGGTCGAATTCGTTTTCATATATTATTATGTTCGTAGTCATATAAGCCTTAATATTATTGTTATGGCATTTTTTCACTATATTATTTAACTCTTCTAATCTGAAATTATCGCTAAACATTCTCATGTTAAAAGCTTCTATGCCAAAATAGACCGCATCAGCTTTACCTAAAACGGCGTTTAAAGACTTGTAGTTTTTTAAAGGCGCCATTAGTTCCACTTTTTTATTAGCTGTATCCAACATTTTCAATATCAACTTATTTAAAATTACAAATCTTGAATATTTAAAACGAAATAAATTTACTGTTGAATAACATTAATGTGAAAAAGAATAAAAAAAAATTGATAGATTTTATTAAATTAGTGTAAACCAGAGATAGAAAAGGAAGGCGCCAATACCAAAGAATATCACTGCTAAGATATAAGTCATATGCTTCGAGTAATTGCGATACCTTTTACCTGATTCTGTCTCAATCGTGTCGACTTGAAGGTATGGACTTGGACCTCGTCTATACCACCCTTTAATTCTTACCCGTTGTCCTACTAATCTGTTAGCTTTCGTAAGAGCCCAAAAAAAGTCTACCAGACCAAATCCGAATCGATAATCGATGTACATTAGGCCAGTATTATCTTGGAAGTATAGGTCTTCTCCAAAGTAATAACCTGGAATTCCTTTTCCTACTATTTTCCCTTCGATAATTGCCGGAACTGCACGAACTGGCGATACTTTTATGTTGGTAATTAATTCAACTACATTACTAGGCGGGATGGTTTCAAACCCGCTTCGGTACATGAAAGAAGTTCGTCCTATTACTCCCAAACCCATAATAAAAAATCCAATAGCCCATAGAAGAATCAAATTGTTTACTGTAATTAAGGTTCCTAAGGATATCAAACCTACTAATCCCAGGATCCAGATGGCTGTCATTCCAGCTAATATTATAAAAATAAACGTTGGCAATTGTTTAATGAAAATATCGGTAATGAATTCACCGACCATAGATTTTCCTACTTGTTGTTCTTTAATAATTCTTGCCTCGGAAAAATCGTATTCAACAGGTACTCCATAGGTGGCACATTGTCCATTTAGTCGTTGGATTCTTTTTGCAGGTAAAGGATGGGTGCTAAATACTTGAAAATATTTTGCCCAAGGATTAAAAAGATCCCAACCCGCGGCTGCTTGAACTACTCTCTTCGAAACGCGACCATGATTGTCCATACTTTGTGCAGCTAAATGACTCGCTTTCTTCGGATCAAAAATCCCCAAACCTCGAAGTCCTCTTACGCGTGATTTTTGCCTTTCTTTAATTTCAGCTTCAGTACCGCCCGCTATCAATCCATACGCTATTTTGACTAAAGCCGTGGATAATGTATTTGGGTTTTCAGTCAACTCAGCAGCGTGTTGATCCGCAAAATATTCTCGGATTCGACTAACGAATAAAGACACGATGTATCCAATATAATAAGAAATATAAGATACAACTGCAACAACAATTAATACTAAAACAATGTAACTTCCCGCATCATCATCTTTAGAGCTTCTGAATAAACTTGAAAAACGAACGGTGAAGTAAGCCCAGCGTGCTATCGTCAATAAAATTAAAGGGATAGCAAAAACTACTGTCATTAAAATGAAATCATTATGTACAACGTGTCCTAATTCGTGAGCAACTACTGCACTTTGTTCGCCTTCGTCTAAATAATGTAATATTCCGTCAGTGATTACAATTCTCGCGCTATTCTTTGTATAACCAAATGTAAAGGCTTGGGGGTTTAAATCGTGAATTATTCCCATTCTAGGTGTTCTAATCCCCCGAATTGCCACAACTTTATCTATTACATCTGCTAAATGTGGGTATTGGTAAGTGAAATCTTCGTAGGGAATCCAATCGATTCTGTAAATTAATCTTATCATTAGTGGTGAAATTCCATATTGAAACAATATGATTAAAACAGTAAAACCAATCATTAACGACAAACCAAATAGATTACTTGGTAAAAACCAGACTCCTATAGTAAAAACCAACGCATAGATAAGCCCAAATAAGAACAAAACTGCCATTGTTGATGCTAATTTCAATCCCATTTCAATTCACTTAAAGTTTTAATTTTACGATACTATTTTTGGATAGATTTATTTAATATTATAATAAATTGTTACTAATATTCATGAAACACTAACTAATTAATATTTTCTATTAGAATTTGTAAGTTAGTTTGACAATATTCCGAAAAGAATAAAATAGTATTTTATTACTAATATTTCAACAAGTCTTGCAATATTCCTTTAGGTGATTTGGTTATAAGTACCAATTTAAAGCACTTATATAAAGTTACTGATAATCTTATTAAACAACAGTTTTATCTAAGTGGTAGCGATACAATTATCGGTAGAACGCCTGAAATTTCAATTAAAATAAAAAGCTCTGGTCTAATTGTTAAAAGATTTAAGGATCTCTTTAACGATAATATTCAATTGTTTTTAGAAGGTAATTATATGAACTTTTTTCAACCTTTTAAAATAATTAAAGGAATTGACGATAATTACATAAGAGAAATATATCAAGATATACAAATCAAATTAACGGCAATGCATGGTACGGATTTTGATGTAGTAATTTTATATACAATTGTATTAAGTTCTTTAATTACAAGTATTCGAGACATACACTTTGATAAGTCAGTACAAGAAGTTATAAGAAGAGTTGGGAAGAAATCAGATAAACTGAGCCAAAAACAAATTCAGAGTGAATTGGATAAATTGTATATGCATAATAACAAAAATGTTTCGATTTTATATAATATTTCATATCTTGATGCGTTAGCAGAATCCTTTCATTTTATGAAGACTGCTCGCACATGTAAAATCCAAAAAAGCAAGTATATTAACCGTATTGTAAATTTGATACTTTTTTCAAAGAACTAAGAACATGATGATTAAACACCAAAAAATTGAAAAAAATTAATTTCTCTAACCAATTCCAAATCCGTTAGATGATAGAAAGCTTGTTTTGATTATATTTAAAATTGTTTAATACTTATCGATAAGTGTAAGGCTAAATATTTAATTGGTGATTATTTGTCCAACTATCGGAATGAAGACTTATCCTTTTTAATAAATAAATACAGTAAAAAAAAAGTATCAATTACAAAAGCGATTAAGAATTTCATAAAGCCTGGAGACCGGATATTTATAGATTCAGGTTGTGCAGAACCTATAGACTTAACTAAAAAGCTAATTGAGTTAGGTTTAGAACTTCCTGACGTAGAAATCCTGCATTTTCTTAGTTTAAGCGATTTAGATTATTATGAAACGGCTGGTGGACTAGAAGATTTATTTAGACATAATGCTTTTTTTATTGGAAAATCACTTCGGAAATACATTAGAGATGGTCAAGCGGATTACACTCCAATTCTTTTATCTGAAATTCCCTGGTTATTTAAACTAGGTAAAATGCATCTAGACACGGCACTCATTCAAGTAAGCCCACCAGATAGATATGGCTTTTGTAGTTACGGTATTAATGTGGATATTGTTAAACCTATAGCTGAAAGTTCTGAATATGTAGTAGCAGAAATTAACCCCAATATGCCCCGTACATTAGGTGACTCGTTTATCCATATGGACGACATAGACGCGTTTGTTATTTCTAATCACGATGTTATCGAGTTCAGTTACGGTGAACCTGATGCTGTTTCTACTAAAATAGCAAAATTTGTAGCATCCTTAATAGAAGATGAATCCACGATCCAAATGGGTATTGGTGAAATTCCAAATGCGGTAACTATCGAATTAGCCGATAAGAAAGATTTGGGAATACACAGTGAAGTCTTCTCAGATGGTATAGTAGATCTCGTCGAAAATGGAGTTGTTACCTGTAAAAAAAAGTCGATACATAAGGATAAAATAATCTGTTCTTTTGTTATGGGCACAAGACGATTATACGACTTTGTGCACGATAATCCAATGGTAGAATTTCATCCCTGCGATTATACAAATGATCCGTTTATAATTAGCCAAAATAAGAAGCAAATTGCGATTAACGCGGCGCTTTCTGTTGATTTAACAGGACAAGTAAATTCAGATTCAATTGGGCATCAATTTTATAGTGGAATCGGGGGGCAAGTTGATTTTGTGAGGGGCGCTGCTCGATCTAAGAATGGGAAACCAATTATGGTCCTACCTTCTACGGCCACCATGAAAGATGGTACTATAGTTTCTCGAATCGTTCCATTCCTTCAACCTGGTGCGGGGGTAGTAGTAACTAGAGGGGATGTACATTATGTTGCAACTGAGTGGGGGTTAGCTTATCTTTATGGAAAAAGCATACGAGAAAGAGTTCTGGAAATGATAAACATCGCTCATCCAGATTTTCGAGAAGAACTATTAGAACACGCAAAAAAATGGAATTATATCTACTCTGATCAAACCTTACCAGTTTCTATTGATGGTAGAATAAGCATTTATCCAGAAAAATACGAAACTAAATTGGAGTTAAGGAATGGAAAAACCATCAAGATTCGTCCAGTAAAACCAACTGACGAAAGAATGATCCAAGAACTTCATTATTCTTTAGATGATAAAGATAGATATTTTAGATTCTTTTCTCCCATGAAAGATTTTCGTCACAAGAAAATTCAACCCTTTGTTAATATCGATTATACTACAAATATGATATTAGTAGGAGAATTTAACGAAAAAGGAACAGATAATATTATTGCGATAGGGGCATTCTTTAAAACCTTCCAAGCCTCCTTAGGTGAAATTGCGTTTGTTGTTCATAGAGATTGGAGAAATTTAGGAATTACTAAATTCTTTTTAAATTACCTAGTACAAATTGCTAAAGAACTCAATTATAGAACATTTGGCGGCTCAATTTTGTTAGAAAATAAATCAATGCTCCATATTATTAATACTTCTGGCTATACATTAAAAATAAAAAAGATTGAAGAAGGCGTTACTGATTTTGCCTTTGATCTGTAACATTCATTAAAATATTTCGTTCAGTCCATTTTAGCTTTTAAATATTTAGATATTTTCATTGCTAATCTTTCTTGTTTTTTCCAATTTCCATCAGCCAATCCTTTTGAAGTTAGTTCCGAAATTACCTTTCTAATTTTTTCTTCGACCTTTTTCACTTTCTCATTCGCAAAAACTGTCAGAGGTAAGGGCATAAAAGTATGCGTATGTATATTTGCTCCCATATCAGACAAATCTTTCATTAATTTAATTGATAGATCTACATCTTCCTCTGTTTCGTTAGGCAAGCTAAAAATAAAATCTACATTTGCTAATAGGCCGTTTTCTATTGTCAATTCAACAGCCTTATAAACAGATTTAACAGAGTGGCCTCTATTACACAAGTTTAATATTCTCTGACTTCCCGATTGGGCTCCAATTGTTATGTTATCATTAGCAGCGTATTTTAAAACCAATCCTAAAGTCTCAGTAGTCACGTGTTCAGGCCTAACTTCAGATGGAAACGATCCTAAGAATATCCTCCCTTTCGGTTTGATTATTTCCCCTATTTGAATTAATAATTCTTCTAATTGGGGAAGATTAAGCGTTTTCCCATCCAATGAGCCGTAAGAAAAAGCATTTGGAGTAATAAATCTTATATCTGTTTTATTAAAACTTTTCATAAATTTAACTGTTTTACAAATTGAGTTAATGCTTCTATGTCTTGGAAGAGTTCCCAAAATATAAGGTGTTTGACAAAAATAACAAACATAAGGACAACCCCTAGTTATTTCAATTGCTCCAAACTTTACATTTTTAACAGGTAACGGAGGATATTTATCCAAATTGATCCATTGTCTTTTTTTAGTTAGTATAAAGTTATTACCTGCATTTAGATAAGCAATTCCACTTATATCATTAACAATTTCATCATTATTAATCTTTTTAAGAATTTCTATTAGAGTTTCCTCACCTTCGCCCTTCACGACTAAATCAAATCCTATTTCAAGAGTTCCTTCTGGATCACCTGTCGGATGAGGGCCACCCGCGATAAACAAAGCTCGTTGGTTATATTTTTTCCGTAATATTTTAATTAAATCAAGAATCTCCCATAATTGAGTTGTAAAAAAAGATATTCCTACAACAACTTTTTGATGATTTTGAATTATTTTTTCTAACTCGTTAATAAGGTTTTGATAGCCACGAATAAAATAAATCTTAACATCATCTAACTCGCTTTCAGTTTCAATGGCACCAATTAACGCGTTAAAACTGTAAATGTTTTGTTTTTGATATAAAACAACTAATGCTATTTTTGATTGCAAATATAACACAACAGAAAATAAGATTATATTGGTGAATTGGTTATATATATTTAAAATATATTTTAAATAAATTCATAACAAAAAAATCAAAAAAAAACGGCATAGTGATATAAGTATGTTATTTGTAGATTTAATTGCTACGGACCCATCTATGGTAGGTCTTGCTTGGTTAGATTTTTATTCAATAGGCCACATTTGTTTTGGTATTGGTTTGTTCCTTTTCTTTTCGCTGTTCTATACTATACCCAAAAAACATGGTAAAACTCCTATTTTCTCGCTACTCTTAGTATTTATTTTTAGTTTCGGATTTATAATTTTATGGGAGGTTTTAGAGAATTTCTTGTTCATTGGATTGGGATGGAAATTTGAGGGACGGCCCGACAGTTGGGAAAATATTACAACAGACATCATAATAGGTATTCTCGGAAGTCTAGTTTCTTGGCTCTTTTGCCACGAGGTCTTTGTGAAAGATAAAAACATTTGGGCCTATTATATCTTTGGTATTATAGGTTTTGGATTGTGGCTTGGTGTGTTTATTATACTACGCGCTTTTACAATAACTTAAACAAATTCTTTTATTTCTAATATAAAACAATTTTTTTAATAACTTATTTTCTTTTTCTACTATAGCTCTTATGATTTAAGAAAAAACGGGATATGGCTGATATTAAAGATTGTATTGAATATAATAGGGGATCAATTCCATTAATTATTTCAGTCCCTCACGGCGGTAAAACTAAATGTGATCATATTCCTCAGAGAACTAATGGGATCCATGGAATAGATAAAGATACAATAAAATTAGCATGTGAGTTAATTGAAAAGATTAAAAATATCTTTAAATTTAAGACTCCATCCTATATTATATCAAAAATCCATAGAGCAAAAATAGATTTTAATAGAAATTCATCTGAAGCATTTGATCAAGAATCAGAATTGGCTAAGAGAATTTATCGCTTTTACCATAATAAGATAGAAGAATTAATTTTATACAATTTAGAGACTTTCAACCATTCAATGTTAATAGATATTCACGGATTTGAAAAAGAGAAACGACCAAAAGGATTTCGAGACGTTGAATTAATTTTAGGAACA
>JAUWZT010000082.1 GCA_030615145.1 Promethearchaeota archaeon
CAGCAAGAACCCAAAAAGGTAAAGTTTTTAGAGTTTCTACCGAGGAGGACGCAAGAACAGCAGGGATTTACGAAGAGGAAAGGGCTAAACAAGGTCATTACACTCCAGAATTCATTATTGTTGGAAAACCAGGATTTGTTAACGAGGGATTAACTGACACAATTAAAGAAATGAATTACTTTGAAAAAAAATCTGTAAGAATACCCCCTACTAAAGCATTTGGTAAAAGAGACCCTCAAAAAATTGAAAGAATTGGCATCGCTAAATTTAGAAAATTAAATGAAGGCAAGAACCCCGAATATGGTCAAGATTTTACCAATAAAAAAGGTCAAAGAGGTGTAATTTCTAATATTATGCAAGGAAAAGTTATTATCGACTACAACCATCCTTTAGCAGGTCAATCAATAGACTACAACTTAGAAATTATCGACAAAATCGAAGGATTTAACGAAAAAGTTGAATATTTCATGATTTCAAAGGGGATTCCTAAAGAGAGTGCTGCTGAATTTAATATAAATCATGCGGAAGATAAAACTCTAGAAATTACAATCCCTAAAATGTTTCTGTTCCAAAATCTCACTTACTTAAAATTTGGTCTTGCTATGGACCTTCAGACTCATATGAGCGAAGATATAGAGGATGTAAAATTTATTGAAATTTACGAAAAAATGCCAATTCCCACAGCAACACCCGCGGAATCCGTTATGGAAAAGGTAGAAGCTTACAATAAAGAACTCGATAACGAAACAGAAGAAAATAAATAATGGTTAATTATCTATAAAAAATTTAATTTAATTTTAGATATCAATTCTTCCTTTTTCTTATCCCTTTCATTTTGATATTCAATCTTAATCTTCTGGTATTCTGCTCGCTTTTTTTGGAATTCAAGCTTTCTCTTTAACGATTTTTTCTTTCTATATCTTTTTTTTAGATACTTTTTTTTAGCCTTCTTATATTCCCTTTTTATTTTGTCATATTCCTTTTTCTTTTTTTTATACGATTCATATTTTCTCTTGATTTCTTTCCTGGTGGCGTACGATAAGCCTATATCGTTTAATTGTTGTCTAAACTTTTCGAAAGATTCGAATTTTATAACGATTATTCCTAATTCATGCGCCGGAATAAGATTGCTTATTTTATCGTCAATAAAAATACATCTTTTTGGTTTGGAACCTAATTTTTTTAATACATATATGTATTTATCCATATCAGGTTTAATTAATCCAATTTCGTTCGATAAAAACACGTTATCAAAATTATTGTAAAAACCCCTTAATTCATTTGATTTCGCATGAATGTCATAAGTATTTGACAAAAGACTTACAGTATACCCCGCTAAATGTAGACGCTCGATAATTTCTGCCATGTCAGATGATATGTGGGTAACTTTAGTATAAAGGTTAAACCAAAGCTCCAAGTAATACTCGACATTAACTTTTTTTGGTGGTAACGCTTCATTTTTTTTTTGGAAAGGGAAGTAATACGTCTCAAATATCGATTCTAAAAATGTTCTAGCAGAAATCCTTCCAGACGATAACCTTCGTCTTAATTTTTTGAGATATGGATCAATTTCTTTTGATGGAATTTTGATATTTAGATCATGCTCAATAAAAGCAAATAAATTATTTAATACATATGTCTTTTCTATTAATACTCCTCCAAAATCAAAAAGAAAGTGTTTGATTTTATATAATCTAACCTTTTGTTTTTTGAATATTAAAGATTTTGCGTAGTCAGATTCGTCTGAACCAGGAGAATTGTTGGGCGAACTCATTTTTAATGTAAAAATTCTATACGGCTTTTTTTTAAACTTTTACTCCATTTTATTTTTTATTTGTTGATATTTATCCAAAATCAAATTACATACTTTCGAAACGGGATCAGTATTATGTTTCCAATTTGAAAATTCAGGAAAGGTTCCCGCATCTACAACATATAATTTATCAGTGTTGTTATCTCTTACAAGATCTAGGTGGCCAAATAAAAGATTATACTTATTCTTCCATTTCATTATATATTCTTCTATTTCACCATCGGAATGAATTATTTTTACCTTGTCGTGTTCGTTTGCTAGAGGTTTTTTTTCACAGATACAGATCTCATTGTCTATAAAGTATACTAAGTAGTGAGTGCCTTCAATAAACTTTTCTAAATAAAGACTCTTTTCGTCAATATCATTAAAATCGTGAAAAGAATTAATAACTTTAACTCCCTTACTTCCAGAGCCAAAAATTGGTTTTGAAATAAGTGGTAAATCAGTTTTTTTTAATTGACTTTTTAAAGTATCAATAGTTCCCATAAAAACATTTGGATGTAAGAGATTAGTATTTTTAATAGAAAAGTACGATTCAATTCGATTTTTATGTCGATAACTAATACCTGTACTTGGGATAACGGGAACATTATTCGCTTCTAAAAAATAACCCGCATAGAGATAAAATAGATGCTTAGATTTTAATACGTAAAAATCGTTTACTAAGAGAGCATCATTAATGCATAGATTGCTAGCAGTATAAATATTCACTGCATGTCCTTTTTTTTCTAAGTAAAACTTGATTTTACCTGTGAAATTTCCTGTTCTTTTTGATAGTATTCCAATTTTCATTTTATTTGTTAAACTTAATTTTTAGCTTGTTTAATTAAATAATCTCCAATAATTTTTGGACCGTTTTTTATGTAATTAAAATTGGGCGACGAATTTATGTCTGTTAGGAAAAATTCACCTTCCTTGGATTTTAGAAAATCTAAAGAACTTATTTTTAATCCTGTCGTTTTTAAAGCTTTTAAGGCCATTTCTCTCAGTTCTGGTATTTCTTTGATCTTTCTTCTAGATTTCATCTTATCTGGATCGATTAAAATAGGGATTTGTTTGTAATAAAACAGGTCATCACCAATGCAATATACTTTATATTCCCATTTACTTTTAATAAATTCTTGGTAATAGAGATAGGTATATTTTGCTTTCTCTCCGTTTACTTCGTCTAATGCCCTTTGATCGGAAATATTTAAGTATCCGTTAATTCTTTGAATCTGGGGGCTAAAAGCATAGTTCTTTTGATCTATGATATTTTTTATAATATAATCATCAAAAGGTGGAAGAATTCCTATAGCATTCAAAGTAAAATTAGGGACTCGTATTCCTGACTGTCTTAGCAAAGTGCTATTTAAAAATCTATTAATTGCTAACCATATTCCTCTTGATGAATTAATTACAGGAATATCTGTTTCTCTTTCAATCAACTTTATTAGATTTAATATTAAATCACCTTTAGCCTTGACAAAAAAGATATCCTCATTAAAATCAAAGTTAGAATAATCTATTAGATAATCTTCTTCAAGATATAGAGAAATTTTTGCTATTGTTCTCAAATATTCTATAAGTGATAAGGCTTTTTTTTCCAAATGGTACTTATCGATAATAATACCAATTTTTATCAAAAAATTAACCTTTTAATACAATTACTTTAAATTCTAAAAAGATATTTTGCTAACAAACTAATAAAATTCATACTTTTATATTATCTTGAATTTTTCTTGAATTTATTATTATAATCTAATTCTTCATTAATAAAAAAAAAATAGTATAATAATTTATCTCTCTTCTTGAATTTCTTCCAAAGTTTTACCTTTAGTTTCATAGGGTTTTACGAATAGCGAAAATATTTGTATGCTTTTTTTTTATCGAATAAATATATTTATATAAGATGATTTGCTTTTAAGAAATCAAATTAACAGAGTTTTTTAAATGGCGAATAATATAAAAAGGAAATATATAGGAGCCATTTGTAATAGAGATCTTGAGGTTTTAGAACATATCAAGAAATTCCTATTAAAGAATTATAATATTTATTTAGTCAATTTAATGAAAAATGGACATGAAAATTTTAATGAAAAATATTTAGAAAAAAGATTGAAAAAATACCCTATTTCCTTTTTGATTGTTAAACTTACAACCCAAAAATCTAACGAAAATATCTACAAAGTTATTAGAAATGTTTCTCCAAATATCCCAATTCTAAATTCGTTAAATTCTGTCCAAATTTGTGAGAGTAGAGCAAATACTTTTAAATTAATTAAGAATAGTTGTAAGAAAATCCGAATACCACTCACTTATTATACCAAACAAGACGCTTGGAAAGCGTGTCAGGAGGGTGCTGATATTATCGTTAAGTTGAACTCACATAACATACCAGAGCTACCCAAAAACGATAGAATTATTGGAATTGCTAAGAACTCGAAGGAATTAGTTGATTTGATACAAAACTATAACGAGAGTGAATTATTTTTACAAGAATATTTAGGTGAGCATGATATTATCTTTAAGATATATGTTATAGGTAATTGGGTTGTTTCAATTACTTCGCATAATCGCTTACAAAAAAATAAAGATTTAACTCCGTTGGAACTTATCCATATTAGAATTCCTGTAGACGAGCGATTTAAAAGAAGGATTATAAGATTAGGACAAAAGTTTGGAATGTCTATTTTTGGATTAGATTACATTATGACTGAAAAAGGTCCTTACATTGTAGACGTAAACGACTTCCCAAGTTTTAGGAGTATACCTGAAGGAGTGAGTCTGGTTTCAGATCACATTTATAACTTAATAAATATGAGAGAAACTTACCAAAGTGCCCTTATTAGAGCAAAAAGTTAAATATGTAAGTGAAGAAAAATTTCCTTGAGTTTACCTTTCCCTTTTATTTTCTATAAATTCTACAAGCCGAATTTTTGCTATGTAATCCTCTAATTGTTCTGGAGGATGTTTATTAAAGAAAGAGCAAGCAGAGTGTAGAACACCTCCAATTTTGCGATCTTTAGCGATTTTAGAAACTCTAATACAATCTGCTATTACTCCCGCAGAATTATTTCCATCTTCCACAAACATCGTAATATCAACCCTAACTGGAGCACCTCCAAAAATTCGACCTTCTAATCTCATATACGCTTCCTTTTGATTCTTTAAGAAAGGAATGTAGTCTACAGCTGAGATTTGACATTCTACAGTATCTTTATTTTGAAGATTTGCTATAACTGCTTCAGTTTTAGATTGACGTTTTCCTTCTTCATAAACTAAATTTCCATCTGGTTTAGGAGTAAGTAAATTGCAAAAATCTGAGGATCCCCCCCAATCTAGTTGGATTGTTCGATCTAATATTGCTCCCCTCATGGGGAATAGATTTGCCAAAGAGCGATGAATAATAGTAGCGCCTATCTGAGATTTCACATCGTCCCCTATGATTGATAAACCTAATTTTTCTGCTTTTTGAACTATTCGAGGATCCTTAGCAACATGAGAAGGCATTCCATTGACAATGCAAGTACCTGCATCAAGAGCTGCGTTAGCATAAAATTTAACAGCTTCATGACAACCAGTCGGTAGTAAGATAACTGCTACATCTACTTTTTTATCTATTATTTCTTGATTAATATCAGAAGTGGGTTGTTTTTCATCAATCGGTATAATATTCTTAATATTACTGTTTAAACCATCCAATATTGGTCCTTTAATAACTGGAGCGTTTAAATTATGGGGTTTAAAGAATATATTATTACAATTTGGTTCGGCAAAAATTGCTTTACTTAAATCTTTCCCAACTTTATTAACATTAACATCAATGCCGAGGACGAAATTTATATCTTCTACACCGTATTGTTCAATTTCTGAAAGCATCCCAATAATTTTACTTGGGTTTTGTTTGTAGTACTCCACTCCTTGTACTAAGGCACTAGCAACGTCACCAAGACCAATTAATGCTACATTGATTTTTTTCGCCATGATGTTTTTAGTAATTATTTTATATTTCTTATTGAAATCAACTAAAAAAATAAAATCTATTTATAAGAGTTTATGACACTTTTAATACTTTTTAAATTCTATTAAAATATCAGTTAAATTCAAGTTTAAATTGAATGATATCTTTTATTTAAGTTAAAGTTTTCAAAAAATGACTTTTAAGTCAATAAGTGAAATCTATGAAAAAAAATAGGTATTTAATAATAATCTTAATTTTGGCTCTTACTACCCCAATTATGTACGAAATGAATCAATACGATCAAAATAATCAGAATACTTCGGAGATTTTTGTAGAAACACCAAAAGCAAGTGATCCTTACAAAGTACTCTATTTTGGTACTACAGAGGGGCCATTTACAATTGATCCCATCGATTCATGGGATTCCGCATCCAATGATGTTATCAGGCAAGTAGCCGAGACTTTATTCCAGCACGATTTAAACAATTCAGACCTTCCTCTTGAACCTTTATTGGTCGACTATTATGAATTGAAAAGTACAACTGACTTATATATCGAATTAAGAGAAGATGTATGGTTCCACAATTATGACAAGATGGATGCTGACGCTGTTATTTGGAATATTAACAGGTGGATATATCTCACGAATTCCACCGGTACTCTTCCACCTAGTACTGCACCAGCATTCCCATCATCATTATACTTCCTTCCAAATGGTACCGCAATGCTTGCTGGCGCCACTAAAGAAGGTGATTATAACTTAACAATTCATCTCAATGGTGCTTTTATTCCATTCACCTATTTCTTAAGTTGCACATCAAACTCTATCATCGCACCTGACCCTTCATATGAAACCGAATATATTGATGTAAATACAGGAGATTTAATCGGAACAGGACCATTCATGTATGATGGCTATGAACCTGACGTGGAAGTCAGATTTTCACGATGGGACGGATATTGGAGAGAACCTTCTGCGATTAATAATCTAATCTTCAAATTATTTGAAGATAGAGTCATAAGTAATAACGCATTGTTGGCTGGAGACATTGATATCTTGAAGGATCCTCTGCCTGATTTAATGGAAATATTCCAGGCTGATCCTGATATTCACGTCGAAGATATTGGTATGGATTTAATCTATTGGTACATGGCGTTCAATAATCGTGATGTAAATGTGACCTGGAGAAAAGCTTTAGCATACGCTTATAATTACTCGTATGTTATTGATGTAATTAGATCAGGAAATGCCGTACGCGGGTGTCCAGCAGTTCCAGTGGGAATGCCGGGTCATAATGCTTCAGTCCAAGCTAATCTTCCTGGAGAAATTGGTACTTTCGCCGATAACATTAAAATTGCTCGACAATACATGCAATCAATGGGCTTCGGCACTACATGGGATGCAAATTATCCGGGAACAAACGAAACTCTTTGGACATCAGCTAACTTCCGTACCTTCGAAGTCAACACGCACGAAGGAAATCCCACGAGCATAAAATTAAACCAATTAGCTGCTGATAACTGGGACTTAATAGGCGTTGATATTAATGAAACTTCCAGGGTCTGGGCAGAATTCCTAGAAACTGCTGAAAACAATCCTGAAGACATGGAAATTTGGTATCGAGGAAGGGGTCCAGATTATGTTGACACATTTAACATGTTAGACCCATTGTTCAACAATGCTTCCCCTTACAACTTCATTCAATTGAATGATCCACTAGTTCAAGACTTGCTTAAACAAGCTGCCGAAGAAACGGACGCAGGTACTAGAGTGAATATTTATATGCGACTTCAATACATATTGTTCATAAAAGAAGTGGTTCACATGCCCCTCTGGACTAGCCTTCAGCAAGTTGTCCATCAAGAAAGTCTAACTGATTTTCCGTATAATGTGCTAAATTACTTTTATTTCTATCCATGCAATACGACAGTTAGTCCCTCTGGTCCATTTGACTTATCTTCTGATGCAGATTATCCAGATTTAGATGGAACATTTACATTAAATTGGACTGATTCATTGGGTGCTGATAATTATTCGGTTTACTATGACACAAGTTACTTCTACGAAATTAACGGTTCTGTTATTCAATTAGCAGACATGATTACTGAAACTGAACTTTTAATTACTGATTTCCCCCCTGGAATATATTATTTTCTAGTTGAAGCGATCAATCAACATGGATCAACCTTATCCGGTCCTATACCTGTTGTAGTTTATGACTTCGATCCTAATAAACGTAGTGCGATTTTTGAGGGATTGTACCTGAATTATTCCATCAATGTTAGAGGGCAGGGTGGTTGGGAATTTGGACTTAATTATACTTATCTTGGTAGCAATACATTTCAAGTCAATTACACAGTGGGATCTACTACGGGAAGTTATTTAGTAAATAACTTTACGAGGACAAAAGAACAAAGCACTTCTTGGTTTATTTGGATGTATGGTCATTTCACTCCCTTTTGGATCTTCCAAAATCAAGAAATGGGTGATTTAATCTATATAGACACGCCTACAGAACGGGATCGCTTATTTAATGTCACAGGAGAAACTGTGTGCGCCATTCCTGATTTTCTGCCTTTTAATTGCTGGGTATTAAATAGCACGGAAGATCCCTATTCACATGCTTATTATGATAAGTACACTGGTATATTATTAGATGGATACTTTACAGATCTTAGTGGTACTTCTAATTATACTTTAACCTTAGTTTCAACGAATATGGAATTTTTTCATGAATTCCCCCCACTTAACTTTACGTTGAGCACTGATGCTGAGGATCCCGACACGGATGGTATTTTTAACCTCATGTGGACGGAATCACAAAAGGCAAACAATTATACGATATACCAACAAGAATTGGGTGGAAGTTTAATAATTTTGGCTGAAGAAATTACCGACTTAACCTATTTAGTTGAGAATTTCTACAATGGTACTTTTATTTATTTCATTAAAGCTCATAATAATTACGGAGATACAATTTCTAACTCAATTATGGTTAACATTAACGTAGAAGGCAATCGTCCCGGGGAGTTCTTATTAGCTTCCACAGCGGAAAGCCCGGAGCTGGATGGAAACTTTACATTGGTATGGTCTAGTTCCGAGGGAGCCATCAGCTACACAGTTTACCAACATTCCAGCTACATTACAGTGATTAACGGATCTCTCACGCTTCTAAGCGCGGATCTAGAGGAGACTTCATTCTCAATTACGAATTGCTCAGATGGTGTTTATTACTTCATCGTGGTGGCTCACAACTCCTTTGGAGATATAAACTCGAACTGCATATCTGTTGTAGTTTTAAGTTCTACAGAAAAGCCTCCATTTAATCCAGTTATTATAACATTCTTTATTATTGGTATAATATCCATAATATCCATTTCAATATGGATCCTATTGAAGAAATTTAAGAAAAATTGAATTATCTATTCACTTTATTTCTTTTTTTTATTTATTCATTTTAATATAGAAAGTATTTAGATTATCCTAATACTAAATCTTTAGATTTAGATAAATTAGTTACTAAAAGAATAACACTAGAAGAAGCTGTTAAGGCATTTAAATACTATGATCGTAAGAAGTGGATAAAAATAATTGTAGAACCGCAAAAAAAAATAAAAAAAATTATCTAGTCTTTCTTTAGAGTCTCTTCTATTTTTAGGAAAAGTGGTATTGAAGAAATAAAAAAGACAGGACCTAATATAAAAATCCATTGGATTCCGAATAAGGTTGCTACTATCCCACCCGCAATTGATCCGATTACTTGTGATACGGTAAAAACTATATTGAATATACCATTAAATGTCCCTCGCCTATCTTCAGGTAATAAATCTTGCGCCCAAGTATTTAGAGGAGTTGCCAAGGCTAGCAATCCTACCATGATAAATGGAAATAGCACTATAAATAGAACGAAATTTACATTATTACCGCTCACTGTGAAAGGAACGATTAGGTATCCTATACTAGTCAATATAATGGATAACGGAACAAACCTTTTTCGACCAAATTTATCAGCCACTTTACCAAGGTATAAGGTCATAAAGAATAATGTAGGAAAAGCTACACCAATTACCGTTAGCAATTCTAAGGTCGATAAGCCTAAATCAAAGATAAAGATAAACAGAAATGGCATCACAGATGAGATTCCCGACTGAAAAACCATAAATGCCAGCGTAATTTTATAAAATTCTTTTTGTGCTTTAAATTCTCTTAAATTAAAGGAATTTTTTAATTCTTTCAAAAACGATTTCTTTTCAGGAAGCTCAGATATTGGTTTTTCTTTAATAAAAATGAAACCAATTAATCCGACTAATCCAAAGATTAGACCCCCTACAGAAAGTAAGATAAAATGCCCTTCTTGAGTAATGATCGTTCCACCATCGATAGGGTCCTGGACACCAAATAGTTCATTACCAATCAACAAAAAAGCGACGCCAACTAATAATCCTATATAGCTAACAGCATTAATTATGCCATTTGCTCGACCTCTCTTCTCAATATCAACTGTGTCTGGGATAAGAGACCTTTCGGCAACTAAATACGCGTTCGAAAAGATTCCTATAATAATGACATCTATGAATAGGCAAATATAAAAACTAGGTGATAATCCATAGAAAATCATAGCAGTTCCCGCTATCATTCCTAAAAGTAAATATGGACGCCTCCTTCCGAATTTAGATCGCGTATTATCACTAAAAACGCCCCATACAAAATTCATAATCAATCCCATAGTAGCAGATAAAGAAACCATTAGTGATATATAGATCTCTGGAAGTTTAAGAACGTGATCAATATAAGTGTTAAAGTAGTTTTGCTCAAAAAAGAAGAAAATATAATCACCGCAATAAAGTAATCCAATCAGTAATACTTGTCTCCTTAAAAATTTGTTAAATTTTTTTTCACTCAATAGAATCTCCACATTCTGGTTAAATTTAAAGATGTAATTAATAATAATTAATTAAATTTTAATTAATATATACTTTAAAAAAAAATAAGGATTAAGGAAGATTTAAGAACATGTGCCGCTTTTTTAAGAATTAATTATGGTCAAAAAGGTCGTTTTTTCAGCAAGAGAAGATCACGAAATCATAAAAAGCGTTATAAATAAGCTTAGAACTGTTCCAGATGTCAAATTATACTTTCACGATCCTACAAAGAAATTTTTCAACCTTTCAAGAATGCCTAAAGCGATTAAAGAAGCAGATTTAATAATTGCTAAAATAAGAAACGATTGTTCTATTGATTTGCTTCACTTTGCTAAAATAAATAAAATTCCAACGTTACATAATGTGGATACTGTTCTAACGTGCAAAAACAAGATTTCTCTTGATTATTTTTTAAGAAAAGTCTTTAAAAACAACCCTCAAATTAGGAAGAATTTCGCTTTACCAAATTCGTGGAATAATAACATTACAGATGTTCAAAAATTTAAGAAATGGGCAACTCCGAAATTACCTATTGTACTTAAAAGTCATTTTCAACACGATAAATACAATAGATTCAATTTTCTAGTTCGAAAGATAGAAGAAATAGATATTTTTTGCGAAAGATATAAACATTTATTATACTACGACATTTACATTCAAAAATTTATTGAGTGTGATGGCTTTGAAAGAAAGATTTACGTAATAGGAGACAAAACGTTTGGGATTATAAGAGAAAATCCGATTTATATATATTTGAAAAAAAAGCCCGATAATATCGATGTTGATACAATCAAAAGAAAAGAATTTAAAATAACTAAAGAAATTCATAATCTAGCCCAAATCGTTTCAAAAGAAATGAATTTAAAAATATTTGGGTTCGACTTGATTCAGCCCGTCAATAGCAATAAGTATTATTTCATAGATCTTAACGATTTTCCAGGATTTCGAGGAATAAAGAATATTGAAAGTATATTGAGTGATTACTTAATCAATTTTATCAAAACAAGTTAGAAAATTTCACGAATATTTTCTTAAACCTTTATCCAAACATCTTTTTATCTCGTCCCGAGCTTTACGAAAACCCTCAAGTCCTTTCATTGAAGGGTCTTCAATATCCCCATTTTCTCCCGCAAATTCTCTTAGAGTGTAAATCTCCTTATTATCTGAGTCAGTAAAGACAATAATTTCTTTTTTATGTTTATCAGTTAGAGTGAGGATTAAATCTGCTCGTTGGATTAATTCCGGTCGTTTTTTTAAATCAATCGAGACAGAATCTTCTGGTAGGTCTATAAAAAATTCTTTCATTACAAATTTCGCGTCAAGAGAAATAAGCATTCCATCTCTAGCGTTCGAAGAAATTCCACCAGAATACACTTCTATTTTCATATTATTACGAGCAAAGAAATCTTTTAAAAATCCTTCTGTCATTCGACTTCTTGCGGTATTTACACTACAAACTACTAAAATTTTGCTATATGGAAAACTCTTAGGTTTGTCATTCGTCGAGGACTTCACAATTTTAACCCTTACACAAAACTTTCCTTTGCTACGAATTTAATTCCTTTATTTCTCATATTCTCTAAAGAGCTAGAGATGTTTCCTGGGGGCAAATCTATGCCTTTAGTTAAATTGACTAAAAAGTAAACCTCAAAACCAAAATTGATACCATCAATCGCAGTAAAATAGCAACAATAGTCTAACGCTAATCCACAAATAAAGATTCTTTTAATATTCAATGATTTCAAAAGCCCCGCCAAACCTGTTTCTGCTTTTTTATCGTTTTCAATAAATCCAGAATAACTATCTACATCGATATTATAGCCCTTACGAATAATAGCATTAACTAAATCAGTTTTTAATTTTTCGTGAAATTTTGCGCCTTGTGTGCTTTGAACGCAATGATCTGGCCAAAGTATTGGACCAATTCCTTCTGATTGAAACTCATCTCCGGGATTTTTCCCAGGATAGCTGCTTGCAAATGACTTATGATTTTTTGGATGCCAATCTTGTGTTAATACAACTATCCCATTGTTATTCTTAAAAATTTCAGCGACTAAATTAATGTCATGTATAATCTGATCGCCTTCTTCGACAGGTAAAGCACCCCCTGGCATAAAATCATACTGCATATCAATTATGAGTAGTGAATCGTTACTGTTAATTGTAATATTTTTTTGATAAGTTAAATTCTCAATATTCATGGTACTACCTATTTTGAAATTTAATTATTAATAAACCACAACTTGTAAAAAAATTTATTTATTAAATCTCAATTATGATTATTAATTATCAATATTTTTGCGCTTGTAGTATAGTGGTAATATGCTGGCTTCCCAAGTCAGCGTCCCGGGTTCAATTCCCGGCAAGCGCATTTTATAAAATTAATTCCTCAACAAAAAACATCTATACTCATATTAGTTTAAACCTCTTCAAACTAATACCAACCCTCAGTTTCCATGTATTCAATATAATATATGGCTTTAGAAACTTTTCTACATTTGTTACAATAGTACGGGATCTTGAGGTAAATACCTTTGATAAATTCCTTTTTCGGGATTATATCTGCTGATTGGCAATAAGGACAAATATTTGGATAATAAATAATCAACAGAAGCTTTCATACAAGAGAACAAGTTC
>JAUWZT010000118.1 GCA_030615145.1 Promethearchaeota archaeon
ATAGGTCATTGTTTATTCAATTTATAAGACCATAATATCATGCGATTGTTTACCAATATGGTATAGTATGATTTTTTGGGATATAAAACTTTCAAATTCAAACATTTTATTAGGTTTCTAAAATGAGAAAGCAATTAAAAGTAATACTAATAATTGTTCCACTATTAGTCGCTGTAGCTGTTTCTCTAACTATTATACTGCCGTATTTTAAGCAATCGCCACAGACTCCCACTTCTAAAGGATTAGTTTATATTTATGTTGATTCATCTATACACGATACATTATTTTCAGAAATTACTCAATATAAGCAAGATGTAATTGATCAAGGATATTCAGCAGAATTAATCCCTTGGTCATCAAACAATGTATCGGAGATTAAACAGCATTTAATTAATGCTTCCTCTCAAGGATTAATAGGGGCGGTTCTAATCGGTGACTTACCTTATGCTATGGCAAGACATTGGGATAATGTGTGGGGTAAATATTGGAATTATCCTTGTGATTTATATCTTATGGATTTAGATGGGAATTGGTCTGATACTATTGTCGCTAATGGGATATTTGATATAGATCAAAATGAACACACAAATGGAACTGGTGATTGGACTCCAGAAATTTGGATTGCACGAATCAGCCCTAGCTCTATCGGAGTAACGGGATTCAATTACACAGCAGCTTATAAAAATTATTTTGACCGCAATTTTAAGCTGAGACACAACATTACTAACAGACCTCATAAAGCATTACTATACATAGATGATGATTGGTCAAGTTATAAGGATGAATGGTTAAGCAATTTTACAGCATATACCGGTAGCGAAGTCGATTGCTATTGGAACGATCCAACTACAACAGCTGCAAACTATATGAATAATATATCTACAGTTAATTACGAATTTGTCCATTTGCTTGTTCATTCATGGCCAACTCAGCATCTTTTTGGACCTGTTTACGCTCTTGGATCTGAGGGGATTTTAACGTATAAAAACATATATGGAAACAGCACTTTACCATTATTTTATAATTTATTCGCATGTTTTTCATGTAATTATACCCAAGTTAACAATACTGGAACATATTATCTGTTTTCAGATAATACTTTAACAGTAATTGGGAGCGCAAGAGATGGCGGTATGGATTTATATCAACCCTTCTATGACAATTTAACCCAAGGAGCAATAATAGGCGATGCTTTTGTAACATGGTTTCATAATCCTGAAATTGTTAAGTGGGATAAGGAATTATTATATTATGGAATGACTATATTGGGAGATCCTCTTCTTACGATATACATGACATAATTTCAGCTTTAAATTAGTAAGATTTTATTTATTTTTTTCAATTTTTTTTCTATTAGACTTTGCCTTAAAACTTTTTTTATCTCTCTTCATGTATTTTAATTAATGGAAAAAAAAAAGAATATAATTTTAAGTTTTGATCTAGATAATACACTAATCGATAACAGTGAGGGAATCGTAAATTCATTTAATTACGCTCTTAAAAAATATAAAATCCCTACTCTTGAACGAATAGAAATCGAAAAAATGATTGGTACGCCTTTAGATGACATGTTTGAAAAGGTTTCTAATGTCAATCCAAAAAAATTATCTTCAACTTTCCGTGAGTATTATAGAGAAAAAGGCATATATCAAGGCAGCTTATTACCTGGCGTTAGAGAAAAATTAGAAGAATTTAAACAACATTTTTTTACTTTAGGCGTAATAACTTCAAAAAGGCAAGAACTGGCAGTCCAAATTACAAAGATTTTGGGCATTTTTAAATACTTTGAATATGTCATTGGGGAAAGCGAAAATGTAAAGAGTAAGTTAGATCCTAACTTAAAAAAACACTTAAAAAATAAATATAGCGAATATAGTTTTGTGATTATTGGGGATCATCCTAAAGATCTGGCTCTTGCTGAAAATATTGGAGCACCATTCATAGGAGTATTAACAGGAAACCATTCTGCTGAAGAATTAAGGCGTGGAAATGCCCCAAAAATACTTATAATGCAAAGTGTTAAAGATTTGTTTCCAAACCTGATTTATTCTTTATTTTAAAAAATAATCAGATTAAAAATATAAAAAAAGTAAAAAATAAGATTAACTACTCCTTCAAATCCTCGTAAATTTTCATAAATTCTTCAGGTTTCCATTGTTCCTGTATATATTTTCCAATTCCGGAACTATCTCGAGGTCCAACTACAACGAAAGCATCAGCTTCGTCTTCTAAAGCTCCACTCAAGCGTGCAGCCATACCGGGTATGATTAATATACGATGATCTACTTTATCGAAGGCACTAAATTCTTTTGCTGCTTCTGCGATCGATCCTGCTGAAAACTGCCCGCCTGCTACTGCAGATTCAATACCGATACCTTCTGAATCTACAACTAAAAGCCACGAGTCTACATTTGCTCCTTTAATATCAATTTCTACGGGGATCTTTGTAAGTCTGTAATTTGATGTCACAAAAATGGGAGCCATTTTACCAGGTTCTCCTATTGGGAAACAACCAGGATCTGTTGTTGGATAGATGCGAGGATCGCTGAATACGCTCTGTCTTAAGGTCATAATTGCTAGTAAAGCCCAAATATCTTCTTTCCTCTTACCACTGTGGAGAACAATTAAACTTGTATCTATAGATTCCATAATCGCTGCCATAATGATTTCTTGATATTGATGCTCCCAAAGCTTCTTGTCGTCGTCAGTCTTAGCTTGACTCCAGTAAGCTGCGGGAACTCCCATAATCGGGAAGCCTGCATTCACATCTCCCTTATCAATCGCGGAAATTCTCAATCTCATTATGTTATCGTAAGTCAAAGCTACTTTTCCTGGACCAAAAACAGTCATAGCGTCTAAAATTAGATCCTTTACACCAAGCTTTTGTAGGGTAGCACTTAAAGACAGCAATTCATCTAAGTCATTTGAAACGGCTACAACGGGTAAATTATTTTCAACCGCAAATTTTCCCACTTGTTCCCAAGACTCTTTTGTTGCAGCATAAAGTAGAGGTTTTAATTCTTTAATTTCGTTAGCAGCAGCGAGTAAAATATCTGGATTCATACATGCTAACATTACAGGAAGATTTGATACCTCTGTAAGCTTCTTTGCGGCGAGTTTGAATTGATCGGCGTCACCTGATACACATCTTAACGCAATTCCATTTACTCTTAACACATCTCCCATTCTTTCAATCACTAGATTAGTTAAATACTTAGTGGTCGCTTCTAAATCAGGATCATCATCTGCCATTTCAATGAAAATAGCGGTTTCGTTGTAATATGTCAATTGATGCCGATTGAGAATCTCTTCTCCACCAATTACACATTTACGGTCACCCACTCCAATTTCAACAGACTTTTGTGGAGGAGCAACAAGTGCTATTAATTTACCTCGTTTTTTCGCCTGTTTTGGATCCTGCATTAAATGCGTACAATCTTGAACTGTGACCTTCCTTTCGAGCAAATCTGTTCCGAATGCCATGCAAGTATCTCTCCCACAGTCTTGGCAATTGCTCTTATCTAAAAGAGCATAAATTTCTAACGGGCTGGGTCTGGCCATTTTTATTTTCTCCTAAATTCTAATTAGTCCCTTTTTAAATAATTATTAATTATTTTTTTATAGTTAGTGTAGTTTGATTTTACATTAAAAATTTGTTTTTTTTCAAAATTTGATGTGTTAAGAATGAATGTCAAATAGGGCATACGATTTTAATTGTTTTCTAGAAATTCAATAGAATCAGTTATTTGATTTTACTCTCATCAACTTTAGAGGAATTAATGAAAACATTGCCAAAAACCCTACAGTAATAAATAGCATCTCAATTTGAATAAAAGCAGATAAATAAGTCCCTAACGGAATGAAAATCACACAACTAAGTGCATACGCTATTTTCAAGCACTGAAATGTAAAAGTTTTATGCTTCCCGTTGTTAGAAATCGTCATCATTAACGATGTATAATTTAACATCATTACACCCGCAATAATTTGAATGATTCCTTGGATTATCATCAAAAATAAAAAATCTGAAAACGCCATCAGAAAAGTTAAAACAGCATATAGTCCAACTGTAATAACGATGATCCTTTTTCGATTAGATAACTTAAAAGCGTATATCACTTCATCCTGATTATCGTCCTTAAGGTCCAGTTTATTGCGGTTATTAGCCATAATTTTAATAATTCTGTTATTGTCTTTGTTTGAAATTCGCTGTCCTATTATCCAACCTCCAATATTGAGTAAAATCAACACAATATACAATAACGAGTATACATTAAACCCTTCTTCCCCGAATCTGGTTAATATCCAAGACGAAAAAGGAAATTGATAAAGTTTATCACTCCAAATCAATAAGTACGATAGAAATAATAGAATCAGATTTAATGTATTATTTCCCCCTAAACTTGTAGTATTCTTCTCACATTGCTCGAGGCTTTTTTCAGGGTTATTAGCTGTTTCTCTCAAAAGAACTGTTGATAAGATTATAGGAAGAGAAGATAAGAAACCAATAAAGAAAAAGGCATTCCATTGATCAATATTGAAAATATTGCTTACAGTGAAAAGGAACACAACCGAAGGGATAAACGACCCGACATTCGACGATATATTTATTGCTGCTAAATTACCATCCTTTACTCCTTCGCTACTAGAATGATCAATTATCATTTTTGAAACACCAACTTTAATAAATTCCTGCGCTAAGAGGTTCAAAGCTAAGAAAAGGCCGAAAATGCCTAAATTACTTCCGTTTAATACGGAAAATAAGAAACTAACCAAGAATAATATACTCGATGAAATTAAAATTAACTTTTTATTTTTGGTATACTTATCAAATATATATCCTAAAACAGGTCCGGAAAACATCACAAAATACACAAATACTTGAATAAAAGCTAATTGAGCAGTATCAACATTCAATATATTTAATAAATAGACTGGTACATAAATTACCAAGAAGATTCGAATCACGCTAATAGCAAAATAGAGAAAGAAAAATCCGAAATAGTTGGTTTTTTTAACGTTTCTTTTTTCGCTCTTCTTAAAAAGTCTGAAGTTCAACTTATATTTAAACTCTGAACTTTCTATCGATTTATACACTGTGGCTGTATTTTTGTGTTTTAACATTTTAAGTTTACCAATTCGATACATACAACTTGCTTTTTCTAATTATTAGTTATTAAACTTATAAACTACACAGTTAATATAATTCTGAAGTATTTTCGGATTTTAACAAGCATTTACATTAGGAGAGTAAGAAAAATTCTTTCTATGTTAATTCTATTGCGCCATTTTTAAAAAAAAGGAAGGAAATATATTCTTCCCGCTTAAGGTTATTAATAACCTTATATGCGGGAGAAACATTTATGGTATAACATCGTGTTGTCCAGGCATTTTAGCCTTACCTCAACTTATTTTAATGAAATTTAAACAAAATATCGTATATAAACACGTTATCTTCAACCAACGAGTTGTATTAACGCTATATTCTCTTACAATATTTATTCATAAGAAGATATAAAAACATAGAGAAAAAAGTGTAAGATAAGCGTGGATTTTTTATACTTACATAACCGACTAATCATTAAATCTAAAAATTTATGGCATAAAAAAGTATTTAAGTTCTTATGCTAAATAAATGCATAATTCTAACTTGTATTTATCTATAAAATTGAATATATGGTAAAATTAAATATCGATTTTTTAATAAAAACTCCGATCAATACTATCCTAGAGAACATTGACTACTTTTTTCGGAAGCTTCTTCGAGAAATTGAATCCTATCTCCAAATCGAGGTATTTTATACTAAAATCACAATAATTTTGAAAAATGAAGAATCAAGTTCAAGTGCGGTAGATAACTCATTTTCGATAGGAGTTGAGAAATCTTATAACAATGAAATTCTCAGTATTAAAATATCTTCAGATTTTTTTCAATATATCCAATTTATTCTGCTTCGTGAAGCGTATAAATGTTTTATTCCTCAGCTCGCCAATCAGATGAAAGCGATTGAAATCTTCATAAACCAAAAAGTTGCTATTGATCTTAAAAAATTAGCCTCTATTAAAGAATGGAACGCAATAGCAACTGATAAACTAGTAGATTACGAGTTCATATCAGCACAAAGCGATCGTTTAGAGAACTTTTTAAAGCAAGAGGGCACAGAAGACGTTGACAGTCCTTTTAAATTCTTTTTTAAGTATATCAGAAAAAACATCCAAATTATTACTGAGCAACAAGATGGTTTCTACGACATATTGTATGAAAAATATGTATTAATTTCCTCGAAATCTTTATATGACGACGATATAATAGAAACTGTTAGAGTTCTCAGTAAAATTTTCAATAGAGTTCAATATTTTACGGCAATGCTGGATTATCAGCATTATTTTACGACTTTCAAAGAAAATGGATTCATTCGGACAGATCTAAGTCTAAATAAATTTACACAAAACATGCAATGGATTAAAAATTCTAGCTCTATATCCCCGAACTATAATGTAAATTGGTCTGCATTGAATCTTTATTCTATTAATTGTGCCTTGAAGTTCAATCCCGTTTTAAATCGCTCAAAAATATACCAAATCGTTAAGGAGCTACCTTTTTTCCTTCTAGTTAAAGAATGTAGAACAAATTTCGGATTAGAAATCGACGGTTTTTTTGTCGTTCCAAAAATATATTTTAACGATGTAAAGAGGTTTCTTGGGAAACTCGAAGAAAATGGATACATCCTTCAAACCAGATTGACTAATGTTGAAAGAAATGAAACTTTAGTTAACACAAATTATCTTCGAGAGTATCTTGACAAAAAAACCTTAGTTAATAAAAAGAATAAATTATACGACAAAAAGTACGAATTACGTTGTGTTATAGATTATGGACAAGAGGAATATAACGAGGAAATAACGCTTCTCGATTGGCTAATAATCGATAGAATTCGATTTGTATCGCTAACAGGGTTTAATTTCGAAAGAAGGGCGGGAAGTATTAAGCTCTTAAAGACTGATCTTATTAACGAAATTATAAGTCAGAGGAAATTTATTACGGACTTAAAAACAAATTTGACGATAATTCATTCGTCGTTAGAACTCAGAAACAATTTTCTAGAGTTTTTAATAACAAATGAATCCTTTGGATTCTTTTACATTAAAAATATGCTTAACGATTATATCACTACTTTTCGCTTAATTAAAGATATTTTAACCAAAAACCCTTCTATTACCAGTGTCTTCAAATTTCGTGATTATTTTATAAAACAAGGAGTATCAAATTCAATCGAAAATAACATTTCCTTTAAAAACCCAACAATTAAAAAAGCGATTTTCAACCAATTCCTACCATTATATTTTAAATCAAGGGAGAATTTTGAGGAAGAAATTAACAAATATACCATTTTCTTTAAAGTAATTAATTCTTGCTACGATTTGAAGATTTTTAACTTAAAGTCTATCCGCACGATTGCAAAAAATAAATCGTTATTAAACACGATTTTCAAGTCAAAAGAGCAGAAATTAAAAAATTCTTACGAAAATTACAAGCTCACAGAGATAAATTACCAAACCATAGAAAAAAAATTAAAAAGTTATCTAAATCACGATCCTCCCGTTGTAAAACCTAATTTAATTGGAAACATCTTTCCGTCGAATTTCCAAGTTTTTTTCATGCTCTTAAAAAACAATTTAAAAACTATCGAAAATCTTAAAAAAGTCTCTTATATTTCAAAAAAAACGGCGATCGTATCGAGTAATATACTCTATGTTGTGTTTTTTATTCCTTACCTAAATAGTGAAGAAAAATGTTCATTGATTTCAATACTCACCGATGTCTTTAAAGAAAATTTAATTAGCGTTAAAAGATATTTGTGGAGCTATTTTATTAAACCATTTTCCCGGAAAGATTTTTACAATTTAGAACAGAAAGAATTTTTTTATTCGAAGGATCTTTTTGAACAGTATTTCTTAAACGTACGGAGTATCCTTGGTAAAGCGCAAAAACCACTTCCAGAAGTTCTTATTACAGATCTAACAAAATTTTGGTCAAAAGAGGATAATCTCCCTGCATTAATTAAATCTGTGGAAGACCGCGTTAGAAACGAGCGCGTTGATTTTGATTTAGATAATTTACACAACTTAGTTGAATTTAATAAGCTTTTAAAAAACAAAATACTAGATCTAAAGGGATTTAAAACATCCTACGAAAAATCGTTTTTCAAAAATTATATTAAATCAATTAATTTCATCCCGACATTTCAACGGTTCGGGATGGGCCAATACGCGCTATATTTTTACCCCACAGCTATCAACAAGATTGATTTTAAGCTTTTATTGAATAACTCCTTCCAATCTATTAGCTATCCCGCACAAATCGATAACTCTAATTCGTTTTTATTACAATATATATCTCCTTATCGCAACCCTGGTATATCTGCCTATTTAAATTGGCTCACAAAATCAAAAAAAATCGTTAGAGAATATTGTCTGTTTTTCGTGAAAAAAATGTATCAAGTATTCCATTTCAATTACAACTTGAGTCCCGAAGGATGGGATCTCGACCCAAATAGATTTAAAATTTACTTTCAAAACGTCTTGTTTAATCCCGATTATAAAGTTCAGATTCCGGAGTTAAAAGAATTTAATGTTGGCGATTTAACCGGGGCAAATTATCTTGGACCCGAATCTGCTGAATTTAAAGCATTATCTAAAGTATACAACTGGAAATCGTTAGATGTTAAAACTTACATGACAAAACGGTATTTTACTATTCACGCAAGTATAATGGAATTGTTAAAGAAAGGATTAATTCAGCCCTTTATTTCTCTAAAAAATTTAGATTTAGTGGAAGAGATTACTATCATTTTGCCAGATGTTCAAAAAGAAAATAACGAGTCAATTCTTAAGATTTTCAGCTTTTTCAACATAGGGTTCATCTACAAAATAGAAGGAAAATATTTTATTCATGGATTTGAGGAAGCAGTGAAATTTGAGAATGGCATAATGATTAAACTATATTTTCCTGACTGCCAAATAGATGAATTTGAGAAACTTTTCGATTTGCTTTTTGAATACATGGAAATTGACCATTATATAATTTTAAACGATTTAATTGACGGTAAAGATTTAATAAAGTCAACCTTCAAGGATTTAAAATTTTTGGATAAATATAACCCTTTAACCAATCTAATTTGGAACAATAAAGACAAGAAATGGAGGAACCACAAATTATTTAACGAGAAGTTTGAACCGGTGTATCCTGACTTGTTTTATGGAAAGAAAAACTACGATTTAGATTCATGATTTTCGGTATTAGTATTTGGTTTTGTTCATAAACACTGAGACAAACTTGTATAAGTAAAAATCCGTTTAAAATATCAAAAATAATAAATCGATTGATATTTTTTCTTACATGAATACATAAATGGCAGTCAAAGATCTCGATTTTGAAAAGTTTAACACTTTGTTCCATCCAATCAATATCGCTTTTATTGGAGCGAGCGAGAAATCTGCGTTCGGTGCCATGTTATATTTATCAGCGTTTAAAACTTCGAAATGGAAAGACACGTTCTATCCCGTAAATCCAAAATATGATAAAATTCTCGATTGGAAATGCTATAAATCAGTTTTAGACATTCCAACCCCTATAGATACTGCTTATATTTCTGTAAAAACTCAATACATTCCGCAAGTTTTAAAAGAGTGCGTAGAAAAGAATATTCCTTGGGTAATTGTATTCTCATCTGGATTTTCTGAAACGGGGGATTTAGCGGGATTAAAATTAGAAAAAGAATTAAAACAAATTTTATCAACATCCAATACGAGAGTAATAGGTCCGAATTGTTTAGGGCCATATAACGCAGCTGAAGGTATGGCATTTTCGTTCAGCGCCAAAAAAAATACTCCTGGGCAAGTCTCGTTCATGTCTCAGTCTGGGGGGCATATGAGTCAGTTATTAGATATAGGGTATAAGAGGGATATAAGGTTTAGGTACGGGGTGTCATTTGGTAATCAAATAGACCTAAATTGCATTGATTTTCTGATACATTATAACAAAGATTCGACTACTCATGTAATCGCAGCCTATTTAGAATCATTCGGTTCTACTACGGGTCACCAATTCTTTTTAGAGCTGAAAAAAACTACTAATAACAAACCAGTTATAATATGGAAAGGAGGATACACTGATGATGGCTCGAGAGCAGCGTTTTCCCACACTGGCGCTATAGCAAGCGATTTAAGGCTATGGTATTCAATGGCCAAGCAAACCGGCGCAACTATCGTAAGAGATAATGAAGAATTTTGGAACGCTATTAAGACATTTGAATTGTTATTTCCAAAATATATCCCTCGAGGTAGAAATGTAGGAATAATAACCCCTGGTGGTGGCTCCAGTGTAAACTCCACAGATTTATTTGGTTTTCACAATTTAAAAATTCCGGAATTAACATTAAATTCCCAAAAGAAACTTAGTGAAATACTTCCTTATGAAAATGTGAGCGTCAAGAATCCAATAGATCTAGGCGCTCTTGGTTTTGTCGTAGATGTATTCGCAAATTGTATTGAGATTGTAGTAAATGATCCAAATGTTGATATTATAGTAGTTCCGTTATGGCCTCATTTTATCTATAATCATGTTTTCAAGAGGATGATAGAAATCCAGAAATCAACAAAAAAACCATTTATGTTTTGTTTACCAAGCATTGCTGACTCATCGGAGCTTGCCGCTCGATTTTCAACAGTCAAAAAAATACTTCATGAAGAGCGAGTGCTCTACTTTCTATCATTAAGAGACGCTGCGAAAAGCATATCCCTTTATTGTGATTACATTGAATTCTTAAAATCACACAATAATGAAAATATATATGAAGAAGAATGA
>JAUWZT010000017.1 GCA_030615145.1 Promethearchaeota archaeon
AAATAATATTGATGTTTTTGAATTATAAGTTTTTTTACAAATTTGTTACTTATAATCTTATCATTATATTGCTAATATAGTAATAAGTTACACCACTATTTATAAGTGTTTTTGTTTAGAATTGTTATATGCAACATAACATGAAAAAGTGTGAAATTTGCGGGTATATAATGGGAATAGCACCAATTTATTTTTTATAAATTGATGTTTAAAGAATGTTTTTCTTTACTTTTATTTGGGAATTCTTATAAGATATTATCATGAATCTGATTGTTATAGAATTATATCGTCAAACTGTATAGTATATTATTGAATTGTCGTTCAAATTTAATCTTCAAAATTTTTAAATTTTAGTAAGTTACTTGCGATCTCATGGAAAGTTTTCTCAATATTGTAGCCAGTTAACGCAGAAATTTCGATATAATCAAGGTCTAACGCGAATGCGAGTCTAACCGCATCAATCTCGCTTACAATTCTTTCTTTCACCAAATCGTTCTTATTACCAATAAGATAACCTTTAATCTTTTGATCATTTTTGAAATAATTTTTTATATCTTGATGCCATTTGGGAACATTTGCAAAAGACATTGGGTTGGTTAAATCAAATATTAAAAGAATCATGCTCATTCCTTCATAAAACTTCTTCCTTATGATCTCAAACTTAGTTTGTCCTCCAATATCCCATAATACTAATTCAACAGAGTTTTTATCGATATCAAAGATTTTCTGAGTAATATTTAGACCCATTGTGGGGATGTATGCCCTAAGGAATACATTATCCGTGAATCTAAGAATAGTAGATGTCTTTCCAACGCTGGGGTCTCCTAGTACTACTACTTTAAATTTCTTTTTTTCTAACTGCTTTTTTTCTAACTTTTTAATCTCAAGTGTCGTTTCGGATATTTCTTCCGGCTTAGAAACATATTCGCTTTTAGAACGTAAATAGTCTGTTAAATCGCATAGCGTACGCTGTAACTTAACAATCTCATCGTGGATTAAATATTCTTTCAATCCATTATTCTCTAAATCGACAATTACGCTAACAGCTTTACTAACGTACGAATCAATATAACTCATATATCTGTAATAAATATGATCATCTTTTTCATCGAATAAAAAGGTTATAGCCGACTTTGAAAAGCCCCCTATTTTAGTATTATCTTCCCTTTTAAAATATTTGATCAACACTTTTAACTTTAAGGACGAAATAGGAAAAATTAAGAGAACTTCAGGGATGAAAGTTGAATCTCCTGATATAATTGAAGAACATTCGTCACCGATAAATCTTCGAATTCCTTCAGGAAGATCGTGCGGATACCAAAAATTAATCTTTGGCTTATTCTGGTTCAAATCAAGATAAATAATTGCGTGCGCTAATTCCATATTAATCCTTTTTTAAGTCGACATTTCTTATATAAAGTTACCAATTCACTGATTTAAATCATGTGTTTGTGAATTCATTACATCTGATAATGATGATATCTTGACTAAATTTATTAACTAAGAAGAATTGGAAGGATTTGTGGTCCATTAGGTAAAATTAATATCTTTGCTTTAGAGCCATGCTTATTTAAAGATTTCTTTATTGCTTCTTCGACAGTTTTTGCATGTTTTAAGCCAATTTTTCCGATCTCATCTTCTTTCATTTTAGAAACGATATATACATCTGCCTTCATCATTATTCGGGTTAAAACTTGAATTTCCCATTGGTCAGGTACTATAATTTCTTTGTTTAGGACTTTTTTGTAAATTTCTTCTGGTGGCATATCAGAAAAAAGTAATTCTTTAAACTCATCTTGCCCACCACCAATTCCATCAGCACATTCATTGACTGAGATTATCGTTCCGCTTTTTTTAACTGCCATTTCGCCAATTGCCATGCTTTTTACAGCTTGATATAAGTTGAGATCTAGGGGATGTCCACCATTACCACACACAACGATGTCAAATGGTTCTTGAATTTCCTTGAAAACATGTTTAAGTTGATAATTAACAAGTTTTTTATGGACTCTTTCTAATTCACCTGCTGCTATTTGTGTGATTTCGTGATTTTCATTGATGGATACATTTACAACGAAATCTACGCCTACTAGTTTAGCAATCTCAGTTGAGTTTTTAGCCATTGGATTATTCTTATAAATTCCAAAACGAGCATTAGGGGAAGCTATATTTTCCGCCGAATGGTTTGCTAAAATAGTTTCAGCGCCTGCTATTCCTGGAATAATAGACTTTCTTCCTCCTGAAAAACCGAAGAAGAAGTGAGGTTCGACGTAGCCCGTTAAGATTTTCAAATCGCTTTCGTAATAGTGTTTATTGATATAAATTGGAATGTTGTTGATAGTATTTCCTAAGTATGTGAGAGAATTTTTATCTCTTGCGATGTGATCAACGATTTTCACGCTACTTGTTAGATATTCCCCTAAAATTCCTTCTAATTCGTCTTTACGAGATGTACGATGTAATCCAGTCGCAATTAAAACTAAAATTTTTTCCTCTTGAAGTCCATAATCGCTCAATTCTTTTAAGAGCCCCTTTAGAAGGAGATAAGATGGAACGGGACGTGTAGCGTCTGAAACTACAATGCAAACAGATTTTATTTCTTTCTTACTTTTTACAATTTTTTTTAAAGAAGGAGTTCCTATTGGATTTTTGATGGCATTTCTAATCGCGTTATTTGAGTCTTCAATAACATCTTGTTTCGATGGGCGAAATATTGTCGTGTTCCAACTAGGATCGAGTGAGACTTCAATTCCACTTTTACCGTAATCAAATTTCATTAATATCGCGTAAAACTAGATGATTTATATAAGGTAATAAAAAATTTATAGTCTTTTAACTTTAATTATTAAATCCTATAGTGTGTTAAATACCTCGCCCATATAACCCCAAGATTTTAGAATTTGTTCCGCCTCGTTAATAATGTTATCGATAAAAGCTTTTACGGGTAATATCTCTTTTATATGACCAATTGCCATTGATGCGATAGGTGAATCTTTTAATTCAAGATGAAATATTTTTTTGTAATATTTCTCGTCAAATATATCTTGATTTAATACCTGAGCTTTCCATCTTTTTGAAGCGGGACTCTCTTCTGTGGCTATAATTGAGCTTCCTAGACATACAGCGTCTGCACCCATAGCTAACGTACCAAGAAATCCCCTAGCATCTCCAATTCCACCCGCAGCAATAATTGGTATACTTAGTAACCTACGCGCCATTGTAATATTAACTAAGGTTGTGTTTTGGTTAGGGTTTTTAAATCCTGTTCCCTCAAGACCTACAATTGTAATAGCGTCCGCCCCTCTCTTTTGAGCCGCCAATGCGTGTTTCATAGTCGTACATTTATGGAACCAATAACAACCAGCATCCTTAATTTTTTTTCCTAAATGTGGTGTTTGGTAAGCAGAAGTCGTGAATACCTTAACTCCCTTCTCAATTGATATATCCAAAAAATCATTGTAAGAGTTTTCAGTTTTTCCACGCCCCTTTTTTGCAAGATAAGGTGGAGTAATTGTGAAATTTACTCCAAAAGGTTTTTTGGTAAATTTAGACATTTTTTCAAGTTCCTTTTGAAAATCTTCGATTGTAGGGTAATTTATTGCTGTAATTATTCCTAAACCGCCTGCATTGGAAAATGCGGCTGCAAATTCAGCACAACCTATCGCTGCAAAGGCACCCATTATTATCGGGTACCTTACTTTAGCCATTTGGGTTATTTTAGTTTTCCAAATCATAACTTTTTTGTTTTTTATTATTTTAATATTTTATATAAAATACAAATTTTTATTTTTTTTCCTTTTTTATGTTTAATACAGTAATAAAAATTTCTAAAAATGATTTTTTAAATAATAAAAACACCATAATTAATATGAAAGTGGGATTAAAGATTAACTGAAACTTGTGGTATTCGTGCCTAAAATAATAAAAGATTTGTGGGTTCTTACTGAAAATGGAGTGGTTTTATTCTCAAGAGTTTTTGATCTAACAATTAATCCCCAACTTTTTGGTGGTTTGATGAGCGCTTTAAACACTTTTGCTGAAAAACTTACTGACGGAGGGATATCTAACTTCGAAATGTCGGATCTTCGTTTTGTAATTGTAAAACGAAGAAGCTTTTTATTTATTGGGAGTTCTTTAAACAAAACAAAAGAGAAAAAAGTGATTGATGAATTAATGCTAATATCCGACATGTTTTTTGAAGTATATAGCGACATAATAGTAAATTGGGATAACGATGTGAATCATTTTTCTGATTTTAGCGATTATATTGAAAAATCTTTAGAAAAACAACCTATCAAAAAACTGAAAGACGCTTTTTGGTAAAAGTTGTTTGTTATTTAAAATAACCATAAAAAATTTAAGAACGAAATGATATTTAAAACATGAGCAAAATAAAATAGGTTAGATATTACTCAAATGAACGAAAGTAATAATAAACTCGATAAAGTGCCAGATAAACCCCATGTAATAAGAGATTATGAAGATATTCTTAATAATAATAGATTAAATCTCTTTCCTACAAGCAATCATAACGCTCACCTTAAAAGCTTAACAAAACCTCAATTTTTAGGTTCTTATCACCTTAAAGAAGCAATAAATTCGGGATATAAATCAATTAATACATTGTTAAAAGGGGATATAGATGTAAAATACGCAAAAGCCTTAAGAAGTACAATTTTAAACCCCATAACTATAGCTCTGATTATTGGGGCATTGGTATTTAATGTTATGTGGTTGTTTTTTGTCTAATTATGAAAGCGAACAAAAATGGACTTAATAAATTTTTTCCTATTAATGTTATCAATTAGAAAATATTAATGTTCCAAATAAATTTTAAAGAAATAACTTGTTTTATTACTTAAGCTTTTTAATTCACTCTTTAAAATTCGAGAGGTAAATCCTTTGACAGTATATGACATTATAATTATTGGGGGCGGTGTAATTGGTTGTTGCATCGCACGAACATTATCAAAGTACGATCTTAAGGTTGCTTTATTAGAGAGGGAGGCAGATATAGCTTCAGGCACTACTAAAGCTAATTCTGGAGTCGTACACGCGGGTTATGCGTCACCAAGAGAATATGTTAAGCGGGATATGTGTATATTAGGGAATAAATTATATACTCAAGCTGAAGAAGAGCTTAATTTTCCTTTTCAAAGAATCGGTTCTTTTGTTGTCGCTTTGGAAGATAGTCAGATAAAAAAACTTGAAGAGCAAAGAAGACTAGGTATTCAAGACGGAGTTCCAGGCTTAGAATTAATTTTAGACAAAGAAAAAATTAAGTACATGGAACCTAATCTTACAGATGAAGTAGTTGGCGTATTACACGCTCCATCGGCAGGAATCGTAAGCCCATATGAGATGACTTACGCGTTGGCTGAAAATGCAGCTATGAACGGCGTTAAATTCTTCCGGAACCAAAGAGTAAGACGAATTAAGCATCAAAATTATACATTTGTGATTAAAACTAAAACAAATGAATTCAAATCTAACAATGTTATTAATGCTGCTGGAGTATATGGCTTAAAGATTTCAAAATTGGTTGGTCTAGATTATTTCAAACTAATGCCTAGAAAAGGAGAATATATCCTTTTTGATAGGAACGCGATGCACCTAAATAAGATTTTATTTCCTACTCCCACTAAAGTATCTAAGGGAATTTTAGTGTGCCCAACTGTTAGTGGAAATACTTTTGTTGGTCCTACGGCTCTTAATATTACTGATAAAAAAGATATTGCGACTACTGAAGCTGGTTTAAAGGAAATTTTAGAAGGGGGACATAAATTAGTTCCTAATTTGCCGGTAAGAGCCTCTATTAGAAATTTTGCTGGCTTAAGGGCAGTACCAGGTACCTATGATTTCATAATTGATAGTACGGATGTATATGGTTTTATTAACATAGTTGGCATCTTATCTCCTGGTTTAACATCATGCTATGCTATTGCTGAAAGAGTTGTAGAATTTCTGGAGTTATTAGGAGCAAACACTAAGATTAAAGAAGATTATAATCCTATGCGCCCAAAACCAGAAAGGTTTAAAGATTTTACTAAGGTAGAATTAGACAGAAAAATAAAAGAAGATCCTGCGTGGGGAAGAATCATTTGTCGGTGTGAAACTATTCCAGAAAAAGAAATTCTTAATGCCATACACTCACCTGTAGGTGCGACCACCGTGGACGGAGTTAAGTTCAGATGTAGGCCTGGTATGGGACGTTGCCAAGCTGGATTCTGTCGCCCTCGTGTTATTGAGATTCTATCTAGAGAATTAAACATTCCCTATGAGGAAGTAATGAAAAGGGGAGAAGATACAAACTTTCTTGTGGCTAAAACGAAAGAAATTGCGCTTCTTCGTCTAAAAGGGGGTGTTGAAGAATGAAAAAATATAAAGCGGATGTTGTAGTTATAGGCGCTGGAGCGGGTGGGCTTGCAGCAGCTATAGAAGTAAAACAAGCGGATTTAAGCGTTTTAATTATCGAGAGAGACAAAGAGTTAGGAGGAATAACCTTGCAATGCATCCATAATGGATTTGGTTTAAAAGAATTTGAAGAAGAATTAACAGGTCCAGAGTATGCTCAAAGATTCATCAATAGAGTAATTGATTTGAAAATACCTTATTTGTTAGATACAATGGTAATTGAAATTACTAAAGATAAAAAGTTATATGCAGTGAACAAAAAGGAAGGATTAATTGAAGTTGGAGCAAAAGCAATTATCTTAGCGATGGGTTGTAGGGAAAAAACGAGAGGGGCGATTAATATTCCTGGGTTTCGACCTACTGGTATTTATACAGCAGGGCAAGCTCAAAGGTTTGTTAATATCGAAGGGTATTTGCCAGGCAATACATATGTGATATTAGGAAGCGGAGATATTGGAATGATAATGGCCCGAAGATTGACTTGGGAAGGTTGTACAGTTAAGGCTGTGGTGGAAATTCAGCCTTATGTAAGTGGATTGCTTCGAAATCAAGTTCAATGCTTAGAAGATTACGGGATTCCCCTCATAACGACCTATACAGTAACCCGAATCCACGGAAGAGATCGCATAAAAGGAGTTACCATTTCAAAAGTAGGTAGAAACTTTGATAGAATAATAGGTTCAGAAAAATTCATTGAATGCGACACTTTGTTATTATCTGTTGGGTTAATTCCTGAAAATGAGTTAACTCTGCAAGCGGGAGCTGAATTATCAAAAAACGGAGGACCTGTAGTTGATGAGAATCTTGAAACAACAATAAAAGGGATTTTTGCGTGTGGTAATGTGCTACAAGTTCACGATTTAGTGGATTTAGTAACTGCTGAGGCTAAACGAGCTGGAAAAAACGCAATAGAATATATCAACTCGAGGTATGGTAAAGAATTAAAGAAGAAGGAAATAATCAAGTGTGTCCCTGGCGAAAATGTAAATTACGTTAAACCAGATATTATCAACAAACGAAATCTATCAGAAGAAATAATTTTTACATTCAGAGTTAGACATCCCGATAGAAGGGTTCTTATTCAATTTAAAGACGAAAATAATAGCATAATCTATAAAAGAAAGAAAATTTACGTCATCCCAAGTGAAATGCTTGAATTGAACATAAACCTAGGAGAGTCCGGCATAAACCCGGATTGCAAATCGATAACAATTGAAGTGATTCCTCGACCAGAGGTATTAATTGAGGAGGATTAAAAATCATAGGTGAGTTAAATAATGAGTGAAAGTAGTGTAAGCGTTGTAAAAGTAATTAGATGTATCGTATGTCCCACTGGCTGCCAAATAAAAGCGATTTCAAAGGGTTCTGAAATATCATTTGAAGGGTACACTTGTAAGAGAGGATTGGAATACGCAGAGCAAGAATATTACGAACCTAAGAGAATCCTTACAACGACAATTAGGGTGGAGAATGGTTTCTTACCTTTAATCCCAGTAAGGAGTAACAAACCAATTTTAAAAGATAGATTAAGAGACGCATTAAACGAGATCGCTCAAGCTGAAGTAAAAGCGCCAATTTAAATGGGGTCTGTTCTCATAGAAAATATACTTGAATTAGATGTTAATATTATTGCTAGCAGAGATTTAGGTAAATAACACTGAAAATATTTAGTAATTATCTCAAAAGAGTTTTGGGGGTATTATAATGGTTGAATTAGATCAAATTTATAAGGTTCACAATAATTTGTATATAGGTGCTTATTGGCCAAGATTAAACTTCGAAAAGTTTAAAAAAATTGGGATTACGGCTATAGTAAACTTAATGGAAGAAAATTTTTACGACCCGTCGCGCTTAGGATTTGCCTACCTTTACAAAGGGTTTCCCGACGATTGGTACCCACCACACAGTTATATAGAAGAGATATTATCCTTTATCGATCAACACTTAAAGGATGGAAAGGTTTTAGTACATTGTGCTATGGGGATTTCAAGAAGCGGGGGGATTATCGTAGCGTGGATTTTAAAGGAAAACCCCACATGGGGTTGGAACGATGCCATGGACTACATAAATAAATCAAGGCTAATTTTTCCTGCCGTTGAAATAAGAGAGTCAGTACTCGATTATTTTGAATCTTTAGAAGGAGAAAGAAGAATATTTTGATAATAAATATTGAAAAGAAATTGAAATCTTAATTTTCCAACCTGAGTTGAAAAAATCTTATTAATTTTTTATTAATTTTTATCTTTTTCCATAAATTTTTATTAACATTCTTAGATCATTAAATTAATATTTATCTTATAAAACGATGGAATAATACCTATGCATAAAGATCTAAAATCTGAAAGAATACAAATTTATTTTGATTGTATATGTGGTACCGTATGCTCAATTTCAGCTCTAATTGGCATATTCTTTTTTACACTACCTGGTGGTATTAAAGATTTTACCTTTTTCGTAATAGGAACTACTTTTTGGTTTGGTTATTTATTTCTATCCTTATTTATAATCGGTTTAGGAATTTACACCTATTACCAAGCAAAGAATTTTTCACCAGATGAACCAGTAAGAAAGAAATTGAAAGCTCCTATAATAGGCTAATTTTTAATTTGTTTTCTTTAATTAACGATTTTTTTAAGACAAGAGATCTTTTTACAAAAATTACAAAAATATTTAATATCAACCTTAGATCATTTAATAAAAAATATTATTTCAAAAAAATAACGATTGAGGAGATGTTTAATTGTCTGAATTTGAAGAAAAAATATTGAATTTACTAGAAAAAATAGATGAAAAACTTGATAAACTTTTAGATACCAAAAAATCTGGAGGCGTAGAAACGAAAGCAGTAGTTTCAACAGGGGAAGGATATGTTAAACCTTCTGCTGTAGTTGAAAAGCAAGAGGAAGAACAAAAGGCTATAGAGAAGCCACCAGTTGAAGGGAGAAGGGTTTGTCCAGCTTGTGGGGGGACTGCATTTAACACTGAAGAAGATAGAACTCAAGTACTATTCCAACAAGGTGGAATGAAGATATATGCGAAAAAATATATCTGCAAAAGTTGTGGAACTGAAGTTTAATTCTAAATTAAAACAATCTTTTTTTAATCTCTTTTTATTTATTTAAATCTATGAAATCTTTCTTACTTGTCAAAAAACTATCGCTTTTTTACGATGGTTTCTTTTGGTTATCTTTTTAATTCTAAGACAACTAAATGATAATAGTTCATAATAAGTCATATATCACATCAAGGTGAAATAAAATCCCTCCAATAAGAGTAAAAAATTTGCTCAGATATATTCGAAATTTCACCCTGAACAAATTCACTAATAAAAAAGTACCATATTCAGCACAAATTGAACTTACGCTAAGGTGTAATGCGATTTGTCCTTTTTGTTCAATTCATTTGATACCAAAACACCTTAAATCTAATGAGATGACTACACACCAGATAAAATTGTTAATTGATCAAATATCTGAATTGGGGGTTAACGCGCTTTCTTTTACCGGAGGCGAACCAACGCTAAGGAAAGATCTTCCAGAATTAGTCTATCACGCGGGAGTTATTCACGATTTTATGAATGGAATCGCGACAAATGGATATTTAATGCCTCAATTATTAAAGGAAAAAAGTAGGTTAGATGGCTTAGATTACATATTACTTTCTCTCGATTACCCTACAGCAGAATTACACGATAAAATGCGAGGAATTAAAGTTTTTGATAGAGTTATGGAAACGATAACCTTATCAAATAAAAGAGACATAAGCGTTATAATTAGCACCGTTGTTATGAAAGACAACATACAATTTCTTGAAAACATCTGCGAATTGGCCGAAAACCTAAATTGTTCCATAGAATTATTTCCGTGCGAAGATATCATAAGAGATCATCGAAATTTTCAATATAAAATTAATAACATAGAAGATCTGATCCCCGATCTTTCAGTTTGGGCAAAATTACTTCATTCTTTAAGATCTAAATATAAAAATATCTTAACCGACCCTATTAGTATTAATGTTGTAGAAAAGGGAGGCTTTGGGGGGGCTCCAGAATATTATCAAACGAGTTTGCGATGTCACGTAGCAGAAGCTTATTTATTTGTGAGGTACGATGGTTTCATAGATTACCCATGCAAAATTCACCCTGTAAAAAGCTTTAACGCACTAAAAGAGACTATTAATAACATCTATTACTCAAGTGAAGTAAGAGAAATAATGAAGCAGCACGACACCTATGATTTTTGTGATAAGTGTCGTTTGGGATGTGCTATTGCCTCAAGTCTCCCAACAACATGGAAAACATTATACGCTAAATATATTCAAGGTTATCTGAAAGGAAATTTAAGATAAATAGTTCAAATATTCATCCTTTGCTATTTATAGTATAGAATCTTAATTCCTAAATTGATATAATAAAATTTATTTAAAATTGTAATTTTCTTATAATAGTGAGAAATAATGGCAAACGAAGAAATTATTCTTGGAATAATGTTTATTACGATCGCAATGATAGGTGTAAGCGAGATTCTTAATAGAATTATGGGCAAAAATGCGGATGTCGCAATAGAACTAAGAGAAAAAGCAAAAAACTTACGAGAACGAATGAGAACGGCTCAACTTACTGGAAACGCTCAAATAATGCTAGAACTACAACGAGAATCAATGGAGCTTACAAAATTAATGATGAAAAAGCAAATGATTCCGTCTTGTGTAAGATGCGTTATTTTTTTAGGGATCCTTGCTGTCCTTGGAACTATATATGCTGGTTATGCGGAAGGACTTCTTCCGTTTCCAATCTTAATTTTTGGAAATGGATGGTGGGCCGTATATATCTTGTTTTCAATAACTTTTAGCTTAATTCTTTATGGATTTAAGAGATTGTATAGGAAACTGACTGGTAAAGAAGTTAAGCGTATTAAACCATCAATATTAGGAATGGCATCATCCAAAGCAGAGGATTCCGAAAGTGTTATTCAGTTGACAAGACAAATTAACGAACCAATTCAGGAACCAATTCAGGCACGAAGATATGTCGATGAACAAGAAGATTCTTGGAAAAACCGCATTAAAAAATAACTTAAATTGGAAAATTAATTTTGAACATTCTACTAATTTTAGATTGATTTAAAATATGGAAGATCAAAATAACATTAAAAAGCAAATGGCACTCTATTTTATTTTTGCCGCTTGTATGATTATATTAAACTATATTATTCAAAAGACAAACCAAATTGTTATAGCACCTTTTGTCTGTGGAAGTTTTGGAAGTATAGAGTTTATCCAATTGTTTTATTGCTCTACTAGCCCATATAATATGCCTGAATTAATAGGCTCGATTGCAGCAGTAGTGATTACGTACATAATTAAATTTTTTCTAGATAAGTATATAGTTTTCAAAAAATCAAGCTTAAAAATAAAGGAAACTTCACAGGAGTTTTTTAAATACTTTGGATTCGCAATCTTAACAACGATATTAAATATAGGAATTCAATTTATCTTAACCAACCTTTTCAATGCACCTTTAGAAGTTAGTTTTGTAGTCGCTTTATCTATTGGTTATATTACAAAGTTCTTTCTGGACAGAAAATATGTCTTCACAAAAGAATACTAATATTGGAGGTTACTATATTATGAGCAACAATTCTACCACAAAAAAACCAGGCGTAAACTTCATGCGTTTTTGTACGATCAATTTTTTCGCATTCCTTCCAGTTAGTATTGCTGGATCTTTAGCCATAAATTTCATTGGACTCACCTTGAGTTTTGTTCTTGGTGGAGTATTGATTATAGTGTTGTACATTTTCATTGCACGAATTCTTCTGAAGAGCTCATTGAAGCAAGGTTCGGTTAAACTGATCGGGAAAAGCAAGTTAGGCGTGTCTGTCTATGAAATAGATGATCAAATCGCAAATGCCTTAGCGGTGGGATTCTGGAAATATTTCGGATATATCATAGTAAGCACGGGACTCATTGGACTTCTTAACGAATTAGAGTTTTCGGAAATCATAAATCACGAGGATAATCACATCCGCCAAATGCATAACCTCACATTAATGATGCCTGGGATCCTGTCGATTTTTGTTGTGTTCTCTATTGTATCAATAGCATTATACACACTTATTATATTCGTGTTCGCTTATGTGACGATAATGTCAATTGGTTTAATCTTATCACTCACATTGCTCCGAAACATTGAGACATTGGCCGATAGTACATCTAATCCCGCCGCACTCAGTAGCGCTCTAATGAAAATGGATGAACACAATAGGACTCTCAGAAAAGTAAAAAATAGAGCGACAGGTTCTCACTGGAGACTCTTCTCCACGCATCCCCGTTCTAGTGAGAGACCAAAGAAACCAAGTAAGATTAAGCATGTGTCTGTGGCTGGTATGTATGTATCATTCTTGGTTATCATCGGGGTGGCGGTAAGAGTTATAATAAACTCAGAGTTCAACAGCTTTCTCTTAGTATTCACTATATCTCTTATTATAATAGTTACAATATTAGGTTCTGGTTTCGTGGTCATTGAATATTTGTTTATATATAATCTAATGGGTGTATTATCTAAACGATTCGGCGTGAAGTCATTCGACTCGATTAATGCTCTAAATGGTACTATTGCTCTCTTTATTGTTAGTGCAATACCTACAATCGCAGGTATGACGAATCTAGTGATTATGTATGTTTTTGTTTTTAGTTCCATCGTAGTAGCAGTAATAGTTACTGCCATAGGAACTGAACCTTTTAAAAAAGGTATTCTCGCTTCCGCTCTGGCATGGTTCGTGAGCTCGGGAATTATAATAATTGCATCTCTGTTATTAATCCAGATCAATCTGCTAGGAGCGTAATAAATGCGTATTTATGATAAATTAATTTCGATTTAATACCTTCTCTTCAGAAATTAATATCACTTTTTTATTCTAATTTTGTTTAATTATTTGAATATCAAAATCTAATCAATTTTTTTTAAATTTTTATAATATAAATTTATGATAGCTATGCTTATCTAAAGTTAATGTAATATAGTTTGGGTTAATTCTGATTAACAATTTTCATTTTACCAAGATTATAATTTTAATTACAACTAGAAAAATTTAATAGAACAAAAATTGTTTATAATATTATGGCAGAGGAACAGAGAGATCAAAAAGAAGAAGATGCGTCGATGGTAGACGCGTTAAGTTCACTTGGTTGGATTGAAGAGAAAGATTTGGAAGAGGAAGCTCCCCCTTCCGAAGAAGAAAAGCTCACAGAGCAATTGAATCTCTTTATAGAACAGAATAAACAACTAAACGAAGAAATCAGTAAGCTTAAAGAAGAAAACGAAAGTCTTAAGATTTCATCTGATGCTCTTTCTCAAGAAAAAGAAAAAGCCCTTCAATTGACTAATGAAACCAATTCCACAATAGAAGACCTCCTTCAAATAGTTGTTCAAAAAGATAAAGTTATAAATGAGCTCGAATCAAAAATTCAGTTATTAAGCGAAGTCACAATAAAGGATTCAGAGATAAGCAGTTCAATCGAGAGTAAAGAACAAGAAATTGAAACGCTAAAATCTCAGTTAGGAGATAAAAACCAACAAATTCAAGAATTAGATTTCTCAAGTAAAGAAAAAAATCAAACTATTCAAGATCAAACTAACAAGATTAACGAGATAAATAACGTTATTAGCGATCAAAATCAGAAAATTCAAAACCTTACTTCAGAATTAGAACAATTAAAGTCCGAGGAATCAGCGCATAAAGGGTTAGTTGAACGACTACAAGAAAAAGACAACAAAATTAAAGAAATGATGGAACAACTCCAATATTTAGAAAATGATACGGTTCAAAAATCAAAATTCGAAAAAGTCGCGATACTAGTAGAGAAGAAAGACGAAATTATTACTGAAAAAGAAAAAGAAATCTTTAAACTTGAAAGCTTGCAACAATCTTACAATCAATCGATAAAAGATATGCAACAGAAGCTTGAAACTTTCAGTTTAGTAAAAAAAGATGTAGAGAAAAAAGAAGAACGGATTAATAATTTAGTGCTAGAGATTGAAAAATTAACTCAAAAAAATATTACAAATGAAGAATTTATCAATCAAATTCAAGCGAGACTAGAAGAATCCCAGGAAAAATCTGGCAGCAATGTTGGGAAACTCGAATTAGAAATAATAAATTTAAGAAATGTCATTGACGAACAAATAGCCGAAATAAAAGACTTGAGGGAAAATGGAAAAAAATTAAAAGACAAGTTATACGAGACGGAACAGATCGAAGACAGGATTCTAACCGAAATGCAAAAAGTTAAGGACGAAAAACTGAAGCTTGAATCCAAATACGAAGCCAAAGATAGTGAGATAATAGAGTTAAAGAAAAAAATTAAAGTTATGCGTAGGGATATTAAAAAATCTTAAACCTTTTAAAATTCTTATTGCAAAATTAAAAAAAGATAAAAAAATTGAATCAAATTCGTGCTTATTTTTCACGCCACTCTTGACCACACTCTCCGCAACGGTATTTTTTACCGTATACTCGCGGATAGTCCAAAATTATGTTGCTCTTGTCAACGGTTTCGTGAAGCATCATCTTATTTTCGTTACTACATTTTGGACATTTTCTACGTCCTTCAGGTTTTTCAACGGTTAAAATAGAATCGTCAACTCGTCCAGGGATTCCAGGACTGGCACTAGAGGCACTTTCTGCCTTAATTTGGGCGATATCTGCTTTTATTTCGTCAGGCGTGACCTCTTTAACTTCTGATTTGAGTTCTGGTTGAATTTCTGCTGCGGCTTTATCGGCTTCTGTTTCGGGTTCCAACACTGATTCCGCTCTTAATTGGACGGCGTCCGATTCTTTGTAATCAACCCCTCTATCTATCGCTGCGAGAAACTCGCTATCGTCCCCTTCTTCAAAGATTTTTTCATTTTGGGCACCAGCTCTCTCAGCATCAATGTGTCTAGCCCATTGACCCGCTTTAACTTTTTCTTTTACATTGCACGTACTTCCTTGCCAGATGTAAACTTTATTACCTAAATCAGCAATAAAACAATCTTCTGATTCTAAAGAATCTTTAGCGAATGGGACTTGAATCATTTTCATAGTGTTAATCCCATCAAACTCTTCAGCCGAAACGCGATATAAAACATTCTTCCATTCTGAGAATCCAGCAAAATCCCCCGTAGATACATCTTTGAGAAGAGTTTTTGCGTAATTCTTCTCAACAACCTTCATAGCGCCCATAGAATTTATTGATTTCATAAAATCAGATGTTTCTTGATTTTGGTCAATAGTTATTATTTTTGCTGCTCCACCCCGTTGTTGGTCTAAAGTTCGAGCTTGTGCGGCCCCAGCTGTCTTTTCATCTACGCTACATTTACTTCCTATCCACACGTAAATTGTTTTATCGTCGTCCACTATATATGTGTCTCCTGTACTAAACACTGGTTTCTTAACAAGAACTAAACTACCTTGATCTACTAAATATAATTTCAATAAAATACTCCTCAAGTAGAATTTTTTTAAATATTTTTATATAAAATATAAACTCAATGTTTTTAATTACTTGCAAAAAAAACTAAGTCAAGTGATATAATATGTAAATCGAACTGGGTTCGATTAATAATCTACGAGTGCAAGGTTAATTCGGTTAACGAATTCAGTAATTTGTGTAAGATCAATAGAACAATATGCAATTCGAATTCCGTTAATGTTATCATTAGGTTTTTCTATGGGAATAACACCTACTTTATATTTTTTTAAAAGGTGATCAGCAAAATCGTTTGCGCGAAATTTCTTAGGGTTTAGATTTACAAAAACAAAGAAACCTCCTGCGTTTGGATCTACTGAAATATCAGAGTTTTTTATTTTTCTAAGTTCAGCATTAATTTTTTCGTATCTTGCTTTAAGGAGAGCTTTTACTTTATCTCTTTTTTTAATTAAACCATCTATTCCGACATCCTTAAAAAGATGTATAATTAGGCTTTGATAAAAATGATTAGAATTTGAAATCGTTGTTCTAATTAAACCAGATAATTTATTATTAATCTCTGTTTTTAAAATATCTAGTTCTTCTTCACTGTTTACCCAGTTTGGTTTTAATCCAATCGTAACGAACCCAATGCGTCCGCCGTACATTAGAAATTCCTTAGTTATACCATCTATTTTAATAGGGATTATATCCTCCTCTAAATCGTGTAATTCATAAAAAATTGAGCGATTTATTACGTTATTAGAATAGATGTATGGCTCGTAAGCATCGTCAACAAGTACAATAATAGGTTTAGAAATATCTTTTTGAGCTAGCCTTAAAACATTTATAATTTCCTCAAGTTCTTCCTTTTTAGGGATATATCCCGTAGGGTTATTAGGAAAACCTAAAATAAGAACAATTTTGTCTTGAATTTTTGAAACTTCGTAAATAGCGTCTTTTAATCCTTGAACATTAAATTTACTCTTAATAAAAAATTCAAAAGATTTAATTTTTGCACCAAGTAGTTTCTCAATAATGTTATCGTAGTTTCCCCATCTTTTATTTGTAGAAATAATGTAATCTCCTGAATTAAGGAGCAAACTACAACATAAAAATATTCCATTTGTCAAACCAGAAGTTATCACTGGCGTTGAAATATAATTTTCAAGTCTATTTAACCTTTCTTTTTCTACGGGTTTATTGATAAGCGATTTTTCAATGATCCAATTCTTCCAGATTGTTTTTAGATCTTCAAGCCCAGAGATTTTAGGATATGGTACGATCTCATTTATATTAAACTTGGTATAATTCTTAATATCTTCTAAATAACAAGGAACCCATTCAGAAGTGCCTCCTTCAATAAAATCTTTTTCGTAACCGAAAGCTGACCCAAGCGTACCCATTAATTCTGCTTCCTTTTTTGCTCTACCAGCCCAATAAAAAACGCCTTGAGGTAAATAAATACGTTTTCCTAGCTCTGATAAAGCTTTATAGAGAGGAGTTTTTTTAATAATTTCAAATTCCATGATTATCAAATGTAATTATTCATGGAATTTAAGGTTTTAATCTGATTTCACTAGTATTTTATTAAAGAGAATTCACTAGTATTTTATTAAAGAGAATTAAAATTTTAAATAAACTAGAATAATATCTAAAAATGTCTGAAAAAGAAAAAAAAGAAGATATTGAGGAGTCCAAACCAACAGAGAACTTAATATCTAAGGGTTGGAACGATTTTGTTTCTAGCATTACAGAAGGATACAATAAATTCCAAAAAAGTATTGAAGAAATCACTAATGTAAATACTGAGTCATGGAATCAAAATCAAGAGAAGATTAATAAATTCCTTAATGATGCTAAAGAAAACTGGGATGGTACAATAACAGAGTGGGGCACAGAATTTAAAAAAACTCACGAAGATAACAAAGAATTGTGGGATAACAACTTAGGAAAAATTAATGCGTTTTTCAAAAATACTCAAGAAACTTGGGATAATAAAATAAAAGAATGGACTGCTGATTTAGAGAAAAGACAAATCGAGACTAAGGAACAATGGGACGCGAGAAAACAGAAAATTAATCAAGATATAGACAATTGGCAAAAGCAATCGAAAAAAGATTGGCAAAAAAGTCTAAGTTCATTCCGAAGAGAGATGATTAAGGGCTCCTTCATGTTCTTAATATATATGATTCCAATTTTGATCGTTTTTGTCATTATTATGTATTATATCACTCAATTCTTGCCGGAATAAATTTAATATTGATTTATCCCTTAATATGATAGAAATTCTCGTCTTTTCTTTCTTAATAGCGTTAACTGGAGCCCTATCTCCAGGACCCCTTTTGACATTTACTATTTATAGATCGCTTAAGCAAAAAAGGGGTTATTTAGCGGGTATTTATATTATTTTGGGCCACGCTACAATCGAATTCGTGCTAATCATTGCTTTACTTGCTGGAACATCCTTCTTTTTTCATAATATCGTTTTTCTCATGTTAGTAGGAACTATTGGAGGAATTTTTTTAATAATTTTCGGAGTAATTGTTATAAGAGATGTATCAAAAACTAATTTTGATGCGACTTTCACTTTCGAGAAGGACAAAGTAAAGGGTTTTAAAGGGAATAGTTTTATTGGAGGAATTGTCGTTAGTTTATCAAACCCATTTTGGACCTTTTGGTGGGCAGTTATCGGCTTGGGTTTTATGGTAAATTTTAACATCTCCTTTGCAAATCCACTTGGTATTTTATTGTTTTTTATAGGTCACGAGTTAGGAGATATGATTTGGTACCTACCTATCTCTACTTTCGTCTATTATGGAGGGAAATCTTTAAATCCTAAAGTCTATAAATATATTTTGCTCGTTTGCGGTGCGTTCATGATCATTTTTGGTATTTATTTAGTTTTTAATATAATTTTCAATCCACCATCAATTTAAATTCGACTTCTTTTAAGCTTAAAGTAATAGCATTAGGCGCTTTCAGTATCAGACATAAAAAATGTAGAGATATCCTAATATCACTCATATATTAATAATAAATAACAACAATCTTCTTACAAATAAGAAAGGAAATTTCGAAATTTATTGGATTAAGAGTAAAAATAATTTAGTTTTAGAAAATTTCAAGAATCTTGTTATTTCAAATGAAATTAATTTTTGATTATTTAATTTAAAAGAATAATTATCGCCACCAAATGAATTATGAACGAAAAACAAATGATCAACTGTCCTGTGTGTAAGATGAAATTCATCCCCAGAACATTTTACCCTGAAGAATCTATTTTTTCTACGCACGATGGAAAAAAACAACTATCAGGTTTTAATGGATATATAAGTTCCAGAACAGTAAAACCCCCAGAAGTAATTCTAAGCTCTTGGATCACTTACTGTCCTAGCTGCAATTACATTTTAAAATTTGTAAAAGAAATTGTAAGAAAAGAAAAGATAATTTCTAAAAATAAAGAATCAAAAGAAGTTAGAGAAAAATATAACAGTTATTACTTTGGATTCCCTTACGGAGATTATTCACAACACCTAAAAGAAATAACTGGGAAAGTTAAAAACAAGATCGAGACCGAGTTAAAAAATTTAAATTTCGAAGTCTGGCAAAATTTATACGCCATTGACGACAATTTTAAGTTTCTTGTGCGTTTTTTTGCCAATTTAGAGAATTACCTTTCCCAGTCAGGAATGGTAAACGATAAAAACATGTCGAATAAAATAAAAAGGTTAAAGCTTCCAAAAGACATCGAAATTTCATTAATACAATTAAATAACATCAAAGACGGGATTGTTAAAGGAGACTACGAACTTTCGGGTGACGATGAGGAAAATATAGATAATATCCTCGTTGATTTCGTTTTATTCTTGATTAAAAAACATATAAAACCTTTAATTAGCAAAAAACAACTTGAAGAAGGGTACGAGTTTATTAAATTTGAAGATTTTGAATTTCAAATAAAAAATTATTTGGGTAATTACTTGTATTCCAATTTCAATAACGATCCCTCTTCTAACAAGCAAATTCGTTTATTCTTGAATGATTTATTCAAAGAGCTTAAAGTCTAACCTATTTTTTGCTAGTATCAAATTTTAGTGCAGGTTTTTAATGGTTTCTTAGAAAGAAACTGGAAAAAAATTAGAATAAAAAATTTAACTCTCATGCCAATATTTATTCACTCTCAAATAATCCTATATTAGGGTCTAAAAAAGTGTTCTGGCACATAGGACATGAATTATATCTTGAAAGCCAATCCGCAACGCAAAGATAGTGATATGTTGAATTACAGAAAGGGCATGTAATTAATTTATCTTTGGCAAAATTTATGTGTTTATGACAAACAGTACATTGAACATTGGATACTGATACACCCTCTCTTATTTTAACCTTATTAGATAGTATTTCTTCTATTTTTGAGAGTTCTACTTGATATAAACCAAGACTGCTTGTCAATTGATTAATTTTTGAATTAATTTCGGAAACCCTTTCTCTAAGTTCATCTTCAGATAATTTGTTTGCTAAAAAAGACGATAAAGCAAAATTTAAAGGTAATCCTTCGAAATTCTCGGTTTGTTTAGTGATTTCAGTAATTTCAGCAAATAAAATTGATTCTTGATCAATCAAATCCTTAAAACTTTTAAAAATCTTATTCATCAAAACTGTTAATAAGAAAGTGAGCTGTTGCTTCTTACGATTAAAATTATCTTCCCAATATTTGATGATTGAATACATATCTATTTTGCTTTCCTTGTAAGTATCCAATTTAATGTAAACTTCTTCTTTGATTTGTTCAATTTTTACTTTATAATTAATTAATAAGTCTTTTATTTCTCTTAATTGCGGTAATTCTTCTCTAATGATAACAGATGTCTCATCTTCGTATGAATGAATTATTTTATTCACTTCAGCAATTTTTTCGTCAACAAAACTTCTGACATCTACTCGTAAGCCCTCATCTTTAATACTATTAAGATAATTTACAAATTCCTCCTTGCGTCGAATAATTTCAGATATAATATTTGCCAGAGTTTTTTTTAAAGTAGCTGTAATACTCTCATAGGGTTTTAATATCTTATCAAAAGTTAATATCCATGTGTCAATTTCGTCTATTTTTAACGCAAAATCATCCACTTTCTCATAGTTTGAATTCACGATTTTTACAAATTCCTCGGAGTCATTTACATCATTTATCGCCGCTTGAAATTTCTTATCTATGCCCTTAAAATATAAATCAACTACTTTAGGGAGAAATTCGGTGAATTTTTGCTCCATAACGCGGTTTAAATCTAGTTTACCCTGTCCATGTCCAGTTAAATCGTATTGTTTATCTAAATCTTCAAGTTCTTGCAAATTTTCTTTTAATTTATCTTTCATTAATGTAATTACAATTGGACGCATTTTGTCTCTTAATCTTTGCACTGACTCTTTCCTTTCAAGGATGTTTACAAATTCTTCTCCTTCAAATTCTTCGAACATCTTATTTTGATATAATAAATAAATTAGATCACCGTAAGAATCTTTTTTTCCATCTGATTTACTTAAAAAAAACTGGTAAAGCTCATCGAAATGAAATTTTAATAAAGTTTCTTTACGAGATTTTATTTTTTTTGTTGCTTTAGCCTCAACTAAACTTTGTATGTAGATCGTGAGCTCTTGTATTTCTTTCCAATTGTTCAAATCATCTGGAATAAGGTTTAATTTAAAAGATAGGTTTTTTATTTTATTTGCTTCAATCCATAACGATATATCGTTTTCGTAATCGTGCTCTATTTTTACTGAAAAATCCTCTAAAAGAAGGATAAAATCGTCAAGGTTATTACTAGACTCCTTACAAATTGTTAAGTAATTTTCAATATGTCCTCCATTCTTTACGATTCGCTTCACATTTCTGCCATTTGAGCTTAAGTTTGCTAAATTGCTAGAGATTAGTTTTAACTCGTCAATAATTACTGCTTTTAAAGAATAATAATCCTTTTTTGTCTGAGAAAATAAATAATTCTCGCAAAAAGGTTTAATTTCATTAAAATATTCTGTGAAAGAGTTGAGAACCTCAAGCTTAAATTCAGATTTAAGGAAGTCTTCCATCTCTTGTGATTTTGTTTTATCCGATTTAAGGCTAGAAATAGAATTTTTAATACTTAAAATTTCTTCTTTATTATATCCTTTTATTTCTCTATAACTTTCAAATGTGTTACCAAATAGACGCAAAGAAAAACACCAAAATAATTAGATTAACTAACAAATAAAAAAATATATCATTTAATAAAATTTTTTACAATAATAAGAGAGAAATAACTTAAAAAAAACTCTTTTTTATTCCCCTAATTCCTTTATCTCAATGAATTTTTCTTCAGTACCATCTTGGGTAATTATTAGTAAATCAATACCATTTCCACTCATAACATCTCTCTTGATTGAATTTCTTATCACCTTTTCGACGAGCTTTACGCCATCTTCCATAGTCATGTCTGGTTTATATTCCGCTTCCAAAATCCCCATAGAAAGGAGCATACCTGTACCTGTTGCACCATAGTCCTCTGGAATCAACGACCCAAGCGCGTCTAACGTGTACAATTTTGGTCCATCTTTATCTACTCCCGCAATGATTAAATTTGTATATAAAGGCATCATTTTTCGAGAATACAACATATTAGAAATCAATTTCGCTACGCTATTTGTGTTAATTCTATCGTGAGCATCTAATTCATATAACACGCTTTGAGCTTTTATCACCCTAACTAAAAATTGAAAATCACCTATTAAGCCATAAGCTGCCAAGCTAATATGATCTGTAATCTTAAATAATTTTTTTGTGGATTTATTTATTACAGTATAACCCCATGTTGCTCTGCGGTCGTTTCCTAACACTACACCATCTTTACACTTGATAGCTACTGCCGTTGCGCCAGGTACCATTATTTGCTGAGACATATCATTTTACCTTTCAAAAACTAATTTTAAGAAATAATAAATTGTTATTGTTAATACTATTAAAAAAGTCAGAATTAATTAAAATTTTCGTTTTAAATTATAACTTTCTGTTGAAATCTCCAAAAAATTAAAATTTATTATCCAAGAATTAAAGTTATTATTTTTAATATTTGATTTAGATACATGATCTCTAGATTGAAACTAATTTTTATTACTTAGGT
>JAUWZT010000226.1 GCA_030615145.1 Promethearchaeota archaeon
CTCATCATGTAATACATTTTCTAAGTTCAATTCCATTAATTCTGAGGCTAAAATTTTTCCTAATGCAAATTGATTTTGCGATGACGGGTTTGAGTCGGAATGTTCATCTGATGTAGTCCACACTTGAACATACTTAAGAAACCTACTTAGTGCTTCTTTATGTAAGAATTCTTTTATTTCTTCCGATAACAAATTAATCCCGTCTTATAGAGTAGTATTACTTTCTAGAATAATTTTTAATATTATAACTTATTTATTCATTTCCCCTTGAACTTTGGGTCCCTTTTTTCTTTAAACGATTTCATACCTTCTCCAAAATCGTACGAAGCTATGTTTTTGCAATATAATTTGAATTCGTGATTCAAAGAAGAAGCTAGTTCGTTATACTGAGAAAAGTTAAGCATATTTTTATTGTAACCTAAACATTTTGTTGGTAGTTGTACGATAGATTCTACAAATTCTTTAGATTTTGTCTTAAACTCTGAAAGAGGATAAACTTTGTTGACTAAACCAATTTGCTCTGCTTCAAATGCATCGAGTTGGCGTCCAGTTAGAATTATTTCTGTTGCTCTAGCGAATCCTATTAACCTAGGAAGTAACCAACTTGCTCCGCTGATTACACAATGAGCTCGTTTAACTCGTTGATCTCCTATTTTTAAATTATCTGCTGCTATGCGAAAATCACAAGATAAGGCCAATTCAAACCCTGCACCCAAACAATAACCTTGAAGTAATGCAATAACTGGTTTTTGAACTTCTCTAATTAATTGAATTACTCGGTGATGAGGGAGCTTTGAACCGTCATCCAAAGGTTTAAATTTTACTCCATCGGGGCCCATGCTCTTTAAGTCATCTCCCGAACTAAAAGATTGACTATTACCCTCAATGACAAATGCGCGGATTAGTTTGTTTTTAGAATTCGATTCTAAAACCGTAATTATCTCCAATAATAAAGGATAATTCAAAGCATTTAATCGTTTTGGACGGTTTAAAGTAATTCTTCCTATACTATTTTCGATTTTAAAAAATATATATTTAAAATTTTTTTCTAAAGTCATTATTCTCTCCTGATTACAAATCCGATTGTTTTTTATAATATAAACCTATGAAGTATTAATTAAAAGTATGTAAATGAGAGGGTTAAATAATTATAGTTTTAAAATTTAAAAAAAGCGATATTTTTGAGATATTACAGTTGGAATGGTTAATTATTAAAAAGATAAATTTCCTTCGATTTCTTTTTAGAATGAGTTTAAAAAAGAAAAAAGTAATGCTAGAGAAACCTATATAGCATTAAATGTATTAAATATAAATTTTTTATTTCCCCATATTTTAAGATAAAAGGATTAGGACTTATTTTGATTACCAAAATCCAAACTTTTCATCCAATTTTGCTCCAAATACAAGAATGTATGGCACAACTAGATCTAAAACACTCGTGTATAGATTTATTATCGGTGTAAAAATTAAAATTGCTGATAACCCCGTTATATTAGCAATGCCAATCACTTCTAGATTCATGAATTCAAAAAAGTCTGCCCAAATAGTCGCAAAAAAGAGCAGATTTAAAAGTATCATTAGTGCTATTCTTACTGCTATACTTGCTATTCCGCTGATAACAAATTTTTTTGGCTCTTTTAACTTTTGGCTCTCATTTAACTTGAATATAAAGTAGGGTATAAGTATTAAAGGAATAGTTGCGCAAAATTTAAATGCTGGACCTATTCCAGTTGGATCAATAATGAGTAAACCAAAAGACCCGGTTATAGAACAAATTATTCCAGCTTTTAGACCAAAGACTAGAAAACAGATTATCCATACCCAAGATGTAGGATCGAACATAGCTATTTGCCAACCAGGAATTCTTGAAGCATTAATAATTGGAGAAATCACAATTGCAAGAACAGTAGAAAGAGCTCCAAAAATAGCTCCTCCAGCTAGTTGTATTATAAAATTTGACTTTTTAGACCTAATAGCCTTCGTTTCTCCTGGTAAAACTTCAGACATAATATACACTTAGTGATTTAGGTTATTTTTATTGAATAGAATTAAATATTTTTGATATTTAAATCTTAGGTATATTATTATTCATATTAAAAATTAATTTTAAGTTATAAGAATAAAGCTTTGGGCTTATATTATAAAATTGGTAAATTTAATAGAAGTTTATTTGAGAAAATTATGAAATCACCGAATTTTGTGTTATGAAATCTTGTGTATTTGATAGATCTATCTACTCATTTTTGGATAGTTCTAATTTTAGTAAAAATTTAAATCCTCCCAGCGAATAATTTGAAATGTCTTATTATTTATCAAAAAATTAGTAATAATGACAAGGTCGAAAATTCTTTATTTCAATAATTTTTTCTCGTTCGCATCAAATTCAAACCAATCGCTTAATTCCTTTAGTTGTTTTCTTGAAGTTCCGCTTAATAATTTTAAAAAAGGAATAAAATCTTGGACAGCTTCAATATCTGATACTTTGTACTTCTTTTGGATTTTTTCTACTAATGACCTTTCGTTTGCTGACAATGAAAAAAAACCAGTTGAAGTGAATCTTGGAAATGTAACTCTATGAAAACTTTCATCAGGAGCTCTGTGTTTTCTAGATAAAACAACGCCTCCAGCAAAAAGATCGTAAAAATACGGTAATAACGACCAATATTGATTTTTACGGATTCTTCCGAAAATTTCGTCAGCCAACGATAGATTTTCATAAGCATTAGCAATTTCGTTATTTAGTCTTATATAAGAAATTAGGTTTTCGTTAATCCACTTGTATAAAAAATTGTAATCTACATCTGATTTATTGGTTACACTTCGAGCTTCTTTTAATGTACTTACATTTTGAAATAGGTTTCTGATTACAGAAAAGATTTCTTCTGTGCTATCTCTGTTCAAATTTAAAATTAGCTCTTTATTGTTTTTATCTAGCGAGCCCTGGCTAATACCTTGCAAATCGTTAATGACACCTCGTAAGTCTCCTTCGTTTTTTTTGATAATTAAATTTAAATCATTTTCGCTTAATCCCGAAATATGCTCTTTGACAATGATCTTTCTTGCAATCTTAAATACTTCCTCATCCGGTAATGGATTTACTTCATATCTTTTAATTTTTTTATAAAGTGATTGAAGATTTTGTTTGTATTTATTGGAACACATTATAATTGGAAATTGAGTGTTTTCAATTAGGCTTAATATCGTAGGAACGGCTCCTCTATCAGTAACTCCATATAATCCATCAATTTCATCAATCAAAATTAGTTTCTTCTTGCTTTGAACCACAAAATCCATAATTCCACGAGATTTGGTGGTTTCTCTCAATTTAGATTCTAAAGCCCCCTTAGTTCGGGTGTCTGAAGCGTTCGTTTCTATTACTTCCATATTTAAATCGTTAGCTAATGCAAATGCTATAGTTGTTTTCCCAATCCCAGGAGGCCCTTCAAGTAAAACTGCTGCCTTATCAAGAGGTAGCTTCTTCTCATCTTGATGATCTTTTTCTTCATGGGTTCGATTGTATGCTCTGATTTGTCGATTTATCTCATTCAATTTTTCTTTTTCTTTAAAAAACGAGATTACAAATTTCTTTAAATCTTCAATTAAATCGACTTTCTCTCTACCCACCTTAGCTGTTGGAAATGCCATATCTCTGGTGAATTGGGGCCTGTGTTTTTCTACCCATGGCATTTTCTCTGTATTTTGTGCTACCATAAAACTCACCTATAATACTGCTGAAAATTGGCATATTTTTGCCAATAAATTTGAAATCTGAATATCAGTATCCCTCCCGTCAATTGCTCTAAAATCTGCTTCAGCTATGAGATTTATTAACTGTATTCTTGAGAACGTGCTAAATGGTAGTTTCCCTAATTCATTTAACATTATATGAAACATTTCTTGCGAAGTAAATTTATAGCTGGATTGAATTTTGCGCGATAAATCTCTTGCTTTCCTAAAATCTCCTTTAAAACACATCATTAGAAGACTTTTAATCATGTCGCTTTTAGAATTTGATAAATTCTCATACAATTTGTGCACATCGATATCATTTCCACTGATGGAACAGATTTGTAACAAATCTACCGCATTTGATAATTTGCCTGCTGTTAGTTTATAAAGAGTTCTAATTGTTTCTTTATCAATTTTTAAAGCTTCTTTCTCAGCTATAGTTGACATTAGCTCCTCAAACGAATTGAAGTCAACTTGCGATAT
>JAUWZT010000186.1 GCA_030615145.1 Promethearchaeota archaeon
ATGAGCAACTTGCTCATGGTCACTTACATCTGTAATCACAGTCAAAACCTCAGCACCAATTTCTTGAAGCTCTTGAGAAACTTCATCGAGAGATTCTTTATTGATATCCGCAAGAACTATTTTCATTCCACGTTTAGCAAAGGCGTGAGCGAATCCACGTCCAATGCCGCTTGCCCCCCCTGTAATAACAGCAACCTTTCCTTCAAAATCTTTTATCATTATTTTCACACCAAGAATATTTCTTCAGAATTAATTTGGATTATATTATATAAATGAATTATTACATTTATGTGAATAGATGAAATTAAGAAAGATTATCAATGTATTGATTTTACATTAAATTCTAAAAGAAGAGAATACTTTTGGTATATATGGCAACAACAATCTATTGTTGTCGACATGGGAGTAAATAGAAAAAGAATGGAAAAAATAAGAGAAGTGTTTATTGATAAATAAAAGGAAAAAAATCTCAACATAATTCAAATAAATTATTTCAATTTATCAATAAAATTTATGAATAATAAGGAACAGATTAAAATTTTCAGTTAATTTCTAATTATTTAGATAGGTTTTGTTTATCACGGGTAATTATAATGAGCGAAAATAACGATGAAAAGTTGATTTTTATTTATAATGCAGATTCGGGAATGATAAATACTGTAAAAGATTTCTGGCATAAGGCTTTAAGACCTAGTACTTATAAATGTAATCTTTGTGCCCAAACATTCAGCCCCTTCGGTATGAAGAAAGAATGGAAATCTTTTCTTGGCACGTTAAATACAAAGACTGAATTTCTGCATAAAGACGAATTTTTGAATAAGTACGACATTCAAGATGCTAAATATCCTTCTGCTTATCTTTTAAAGAACGGTACCCTAAAGTTATTGATAACGCAAGAAGAGATGGACAAAGTAGCGTCAATTAATGAAATGGAAAAACTCGTCTCGTCAAAATTAAATTAAAATTTAAAATAACATTTTGTTTTAATTTTTAAACGGATTATCTAACCATATTCTTTAATCCAACACCTTAAAAAAGAATGAAACAAATTCATGAAGTGAATTCATTTTTTTAATTGAGGTAAAAACAAATGGAAAAAAATAGACGATTTTTACGTTTTTATGATAAGGATGAGTATGAAGAATTAGTTCCGGAATCTGACGAGAAAAAACAAAGACCATTTCCATTATTTCAAAAAGCTTACGATGAAAAGAAACCCCTTATTGATTTAATTCCTCCTGAAAAATTCGAGATTGGGAAAAAATCTTTCTTAGATGTCATAAATCGAAGGATGAGTCGTAGAAATTACACAGAAGGGTCATTAACCCTTGAAGAATTATCATTTTTGCTATGGTGTACGCAATGAGTGAAGAGGACTTTTAAGGATATAGCTGCTGTAATGCGAACTGTTCCATCTGCAGGAGCAAAAAGTCCCTTTGAGACATATCTCATAATTAATCGAGTGAATGGGGTTGAGCCTGGTTTGTATCGTTATATTTCCTTTAATCACAAACTGCTTTTCATTAAAAGTATTGAAAAAGCTAAAAGGAAAATTAGTAAGTTAACTTATAATCAAATATTTGTTGGAAAAGGGGCGGTAATATTTTGTTGGGTAGCTATACCTTACCGAACTGAGTGGCGATATACTATTCTTGCCCATAAATTCATAGCTGTAGATTTAGGACATGTTTCCGAGAATTTATACCTTGCTTGCGAGGCGATTGATCTTGGGACAGTTGCTATTGGGTACTATGAACAAAAGAAGTTCGATGATTTGTTGGAACTGGATGGAGAAGATGAGTTTGTAGTGTTAGTCGCTCCTGTAGGAAAAAGACCAATTTTATAATTGGGAAAATATTTTTCTTTTCTATATTTTAGAGCTTCAGTATTCTAAAGCTTTCTTTATATCGTTTGTAGGTGCTTTACTAGTTTTGTTAATACATACATAAGCAGTAGCCTTTCTCTTGTATTTGTCAAAAAATTGAACAAAATTAGAAAAATTATCAATTTATGGATTTGACCACTCCGTAGGACGAAAAATTAACGATTTGTTTGGCAAAAACTGCTTTCTAACTTCATTTAACATTGAAATCGTATCTTCTTTTCCCTTATCCCCTGCGATGACTAATGAGTATGTTGGACCTACGGCATAATCCACAGCAACCATCATGAAACTATGAGCGACAGGATTAGCTCTGATGCTTTCGGCAAATACCCGTCCAAGATGATCTGCTTTCTTCTCATAATTATCATTACCGGTTAATTGTGCTAGCCTTAGTAAATTTAACATCGCAACAGAATTCCCTGATGGAACGGCTCCGTCATAAATCTCTTTTTGGCGCGTTAATAATGATTCTGCGTCTTCACCCGTAAAAAAGAATGCTCCAATTGAAGAATCCCAGAATAATTTTAACTGTTTCTCTGTCAACATAATAGCTTTTTCAAGATATAGTGTTTCAAAAGATGCTTCAAAAAGGTTAATTAATCCCCAGATTAAGAAAGCGTAATCGTCTAAGAAAGCGAGGATGTCTGCCCCACCCTTACGGTAACGATGTAAAAGTCTTCCCTCAGAATTTTTCATTTGGTTTAGGATAAAATCTACTGCTTTTTTGGCTGCCTGAATATATTTTGGCTCATTGAAAATGTACCCTGCCTTAGCAAACGCTGCTATCATCAATCCATTCCAGTCAGTTAATATTTTATCGTCCTTATGAGGTTTAATCCTTTTCTCTCTTGCTTCAAATAATTTTTTTCTAATTAATTTGATATAGATCGTGGGGGTATCTGGTAAATCGGATTTCAAGTGAATGATGTTTTTTCCAGTTTTTCTTCTAGTCGCTTCATCTAAAAAATTTCCATTTACATCAACATTATAAAGTTTTGAGAATACTTCAGCTTCTTCTACTCCTAATATTTCTTCGATTTCATCTTTCGACCAAACATAAAACTTCCCTTCTTCTCCTTCGCTATCAGCATCTTCTGCGCTATAGAAGGCTCCTTCTGAAGATATCATATCGCGCAAAACATATGTCAATACTTCCTTTGCGGTATTAGCATATTCCTCTTTTCCCGTTGCTTGATATGCTTCTAAATAAACAAGAATCAATAAGGCTTGATCGTATAACATTTTTTCAAAATGAGGTACAAGCCAGTTAGGATCGGTTGAGTAACGGTGAAATCCAAACCCAATGTGATCGTAGATTCCACCCATTCGCATAACTTTAAGTGTCTTTTCAACCATTTTAAGTGCTCCTTCATCACCAGTTCTTCTCCAGAATCGTAATAAGAACAATAAATTGTGCGGTGTAGGGAATTTAGGCGCTGTTCCAAAACCACCGTTCTTTTTATCGTATCTTCCAGAGAGTTGAGAATAGGTTTTTCTTAAGACGCTTTCCGCTAGACTTCTTCCAGGGGATTCAGTGTTAACATCTTTTAGAGCAAAAGTTATCTTATCGCTCGATTCTACTAATTGTTTTCTTTCGTTCTTCCATAGACCTTTCACTCGTTGTACTAAATCAACTAAACCAATTCTTCCAAAACGGCTTTCTTTCGGAAAATATGTGCCTGCAAAGAAGGGTTTTTTATCTGGAGTCATAATAATTGTTAATGGCCAACCCCCAGAACCGGTCATAAGTTGGCAGACAGTCATATATATTTTGTCGATGTCAGGTCGTTCTTCCCGGTCGACTTTAATGGATACAAAAACATCGTTCATAGATTTTGCAACAGTAGGGTCTTCAAAAGATTCGTGTGCCATTACATGACACCAATGGCAAGTAGAGTAGCCAACTGAAAGAAATATCGGTTTATCTTCCATTTTTGCTTTTTCAAAAGCCTCTTCCCCCCAAGGATGCCAATCTACTGGATTCTCAGCGTGTTGCAGTAAATAGGGGCTTTTTTCAGTTATTAATTTATTGAATTTTCTATTAAGTTGACGCTCGTCTTTTTGTTTTTTGTTTTCTTCTATGATTTTCACCTTTTATGACTTGTTAAATGGTTTGGTAAATTCATTTATGATTGAAACCTAATTAATTAAGAAATATTTAAGGAATATCAATATACGCCTTATTAGATATTAACTTTCTAAATGAATTATTTTGAGTTATAACTCTTTGATTTGGAATATAAATAATTCATAAAGATATTATTAGAAAAAAAAAATTACTTTGCTTTCAGGGCTATAACTGCGGAACCTTGCGTTGTAATTCTTTCGTCTTGAGTTTCGCTCAGAACGCTAATTTCGACCAAATTTTCGCCATTTTCAGAGTATTTTTTCAATACTTTTCCTTTTAACGTTAAAGTATCGTTCTCATTTGTCATACCAGCAAATCTTATTTTGAAGTCTTTTAACACTCCTCCCTTTGCCCAATCAGCAATGTAGGACCCAATTATTGACATAACAAGCATTCCATGGGCGATACATCCAGGTAGTTTAGCTATTTTCGCAAACCCCTCGTCGTAATGAATTTTATTATAATCTCCAGATGCTGATGCGTAATCTATTAATTGTTGTCGAACAATTGGTCCCCTTTTTGATGTAGGTAATTCCATTCCCGTTGAAATATCTTCAAAAAACAATTCTTCTTTAGACAATTTTCAAATCACCTTTTTAATTTAATGGAACACGATTAATGAAATGATTAAATCAAAAACCTTTTCTCCAGTATCCTTGTTTTTTCCACTTGTGACCACCGTTATTAAATCCATTTTACCTCTTTTACCTTCCTTTTCAACAATATTTTCGACTTTGGTTTGATATATAATGGTATCTCCGGCACAACCTTGAGAGTAATACTTAATTTCTCTGCCACCATCTAATAATTTTCTAAAATCTATCCCCAAAGTTGAAAAAAAATTATTATCTGAGAAGGTCATTCTCGTGTAAAAAGTAGTAGGAACAGGTATGTCTTTAAAACCTTGATTTTTGGCTTCATTGACGTCGTAATAAATTGGGTTCGAATCTCTTATCGCGTTAGCAAATTGAGAGATTCGCCAACGAGTAATAACCATTTCATTTGGTGTAAATTCGTAGCCAATGAATTTTCTATCAATCATGTAAATTCTAAATTCTTTTTTAGTTTTAATTACTTTTAATATGTTTAGATGTTTTAAATTCTTTTAATTAATAGTATTACAAACTTCGAAAATTAATAAAATATAAATCTCATATCATCGTAAGTTAAGATATGGAAAAAAAAAGCTTAGGACTATTCTTAGTTGTTCTGGGATTTATCTTCCTTGGAATTTCAGTCGTTACAATTTGGAGTATGTTTTTCGGCCTTGATGCAACTAAAGGGTTATACATCATTTTAGCAATTCCTTTAATGGTCTTTAGTGTTACTACTATTTCTTTCGGGTTTTATTTAATAACACGAGCGAATTTAGGTTTAAAGGCTAAGGGTTTAATCTTATTAGTAGACGGGCTAATTCCAATAATTGTGTCTGCGTATGCTATGTTAGATCCCCGACTTAGCGTGATTAATGACATACGAGTTCTAGTACTACTACCCTTAACGTTAGTGGGCATATTTATTATAGTTTATAGTGTTTTTCTATTAACTGCTGAGGCGTATATAGGAGAAATTAAAACCAGAAAAAGAGCAAACAAAATATTAGGAATAATCTCCATTGCTATAGGACTTGCTAATATAGTTGCGTTTATTGTATTAATATCAATCTCTGGAGAACAGCCAGTTATTTTATCGGTATTTTGGTTATTAATTGGGGTAATTTCAATTTATTTTGGCGTCCATTTATTTATCAAGAAAGTCGAAGAGAAACAAAAGCATACAAAAAGGAAAAGATAAAAGAAATATAAAAAAATAAATTATTTATTTTTAACATTCTAATTACGGATCGTTCCTAAAGGGATGACGCGCATTTTCAGCGTTTTGAATACCGTTATCTACCGTTGGTAACCCTTCCATTGCCTTTCGAATGGCATTTTAAGTTGCTTTATAATTGTTTATAAAAACTCGCTTTCGAGCGCTCGCGCTTGGGTGTACAAACACATTTACTAGCATTGTATCTTGAACTTTCACAAAATCAAATATATCCTCATCATTCAACTTAATCACTTTTGTATCGCTAGTAATACTATCAATTCGTTAATTCGTAATTATACTGTTTTAATTAGAAGATAATTTTTAACTTCTTTATAAAAGAAATAGTAAATGAAAATAACTGATGTGAAGTATATAACAACAGTTATGCCATTCAAAATATCACTTACTAAGAAATATGCTAAAATTGAAATGAAAAAAAATAAACAAATAATTAAAATGAGAGTTAAAATTGGGAGTATTAAATCTAATTTTTTTAAGTCTTTGACCACATCTAACAGATATCGACTTATTAAGAATATTAATGCGAATAATAAAGGAAGAATCATTTCGTAAGGATTAATGGTTATATAAAAAATTCTATACCCGTAAACATTTAAAAAAAGACTAACGACATAAAGTATAGAAGAGCAAACTGTTATTCCAAATAATGGATAATATAACTCTTTCCTTTCCACAGTTAGTTCTCTTATTAAATTGCTTTTTTTTTTTGTTTTTATTTTTTCAATAACAGGATTGTTAAATTCTTTATTTGAAATAATATAGCGTATATAATGTAAAGAAATAATAAATTCGGGTAAAATTTTTCGAAGGAAGTAAAAAATTATTATGAATGAGATTAGTGTTATAAGATAGTAAGACGAATCGTGGATTATATGCATGGGCATTCCATTATGTACAAATGCTAACATCAATACAATTCGGAACAGATATGAAAGATACGTTGATAATATTGTTATTATAATGATTTTAGTTTTCCTCCAAATTATATTCATTTCTGGTTTAGGATCATGCGAAGAAGACGTCGCAAGAATTATACCAATAAAAATACTAATCACTTCAGCACCATAACAACTTGTTAACACTCTACCAGAGTGAGAAGGATTTGGTAAATATATGGTTATTAGATCAGGGTTGATAACTACTCTTGCTTCAATATTGAAGATTAGGTCCAATAAATAACTTACCTGTTTAATAAACATCGCAGTTACCCAACTATTAAAACTCATATTAAGAAATAAATAGATAAGACTTCCGAATATAGGCATACCAAAAGAGAAAAATATTAAAGAACGTTTAGAAAAAGTATATTTTATACCTGACCATTGAAGCTCTAACCTTTCGGGTAAAACTTCATTATTTTTGTTTTCAGTTTGAATGTTTTTTACGAGCTTT
>JAUWZT010000212.1 GCA_030615145.1 Promethearchaeota archaeon
GGACCATTGTGATTTCTTGCCCCTAACCACATTTTATCAGATTTTATTATACCTATTTGACCTGATTTCAGTTTAATTTCGCCATAAACGTTAATTGGCCCAATTCCTCCGCTATAATCCTTATTTTCGATAAAAATTTGATTTTCTCCATGTTCTAGATACTTTTTAATATCAAATATTTGAATATTATTTTCTAAAACCACATAATTTAACGAATGTCTGGTTATTACATGGCCGACATGATTATTATTTAGGCCTATTTTTGCGAAAGTCCCTCCAATTATTTGTAAGTAAGCATTTTCAACTTCTCCGTCGATTTCAATCGTTTTTTTAAAGTAGGTAGTGTGAATTTGGTGCTTTTTCTTAGAGTCTAGGTAAATTAATTCACTAGGAATATTTGGGTTCCGCCATTTGCTTCTGTTTCGAGTTTCTTCGATTTTTTCATCGTAAAATTTCAGTAACCACATATATTTCCTTTTTATTGATTCAAAACCATCTTCTTTTGCAACGCTCAACCATAAGGTTTCGTATTCCTTTAGGAGTTCGTTTAAATCCCTTTTTAAAGCCTCAATTTCTTTTATTGTTAGTAAAATAAATTCGTCTTTTACTCTTTTAGACCGAAAATCAACTAATTTTTTAGAGTTAATTCTCTTATTACAGTAGAATTTAATATGCTTCGCAATAAAGGCTAAGACTCTAATGTTTTCCTTATTCTTTGGCACAATTTTCTCTAAATCCTTACATATGACTATAATTTCGTCCATATTTTTGATCAAAGAATCGAATTTAGAGGTCTTTAGATTTTTTCTATATAACGAACTTTTCTTGTTGTATGGGTGACTGAAAAAGTGATTATAATAAAAAGTAGGTCTTGTATGTAAACGCTTTTTATCTTCAACAGCTCTTAAGGTTCTTATAACTTTAAATAACCTAGGATCGTTAATTCCAAAAAAATGTAGTAAAAGGCTTTTCCAAAATTTAATTGGATTTACATTTTTCGAAGGATTCCAGCCAACTTGTGAAGAGTAAATAAAGCCGTAGAATCTATTTTCTCTAATTTCCTTATTTGAATAGTCTCCCCAACTTGAAGTTATTTCTCCTATAGCTCCGTTTTCATAACCGTTTTTAATTAGGTTTGATATGTTTTTTTCAGAGCGGGTGAACGATGGAAACAATCGATTGTAATCTATAATAGAAGGACTAACAATTATTGGTAATTTAAATTCTTTTATTTTTTTTAAAATTGGATGGTTTTCCTTAGTATTATATTTCCAATACATTACAATCATATCCTTGGGTAAACCCTCTAAAACTTCTCGATACTTGTAGAGGATATCATGGTATATAATGATTTTTTTATATCCATGACTTTTAACGATGTCGTAAATCTTTTTGTAATGCTTTAAGTACGCATTACCGATTCCTATCTTGTCTACATATTCTTTTGAAGCTCCTTTCCCTACATCCCAACTTTCATCTGCTCCTATATGGAAGTATTCAGATTTGAATACTTCGCTTAAATCCTTTATCATACCATCTAATATCTCATAGATTTTGTCGTTTGCGATGTTCAAACTATTTGAGCCTGGAAATTCCCCATATTGCCAATATTTTTCATTATGTAATATATTGTCCCAGTGCCCAATCGTTTGAAAAATAGGTATTAGCTCTACAAAATGTTTTTTCGCGAAGTTGAATATATCCTTTATTTCTTCTTTGGTGTAAGCCCCTCTTCCCTTACCGATTTCAGGATGATTTTCAAATTTGAACATATCTTGCATGTAAACTAAGTAGTAATGATTTATTTTGAAATGACTTAGTACCTTGATAAACTTCTTGAGATTTTCTACTGTTGCTGCTTGACCTCTCGAAATATCATCCGACACGCCTCTAATTCTTAATAGGGGGTAATCAATAATGGCTACTTGACTTATCGATTTCTTAGTCGAAGTCGAATTCATCAATTGAATTAAAGTTTGAATCCCATAGAATATTCCTTTTGAAGAATCCGCTTCTACGTATATTTTTGACGTATTTGAAATTAGAATATATCCCTGTTCAATTTTATTTTTATTATGCAAAAAATCATCAAAATTTAATTCAGGAAAGTTTTTCTTACAAATCTCTATAACTGATTCACCTTGAGGGAGCTTTAGATTTTCTTGGATATATTTAATTTCTAATTCTCTTTCAAATCCTAAAATTTCTAATTGTTTTTGAAACTGATCAATAATAAAGGAATCTTTTCTAGGTAAATTAGATACAATTGATGAATTTTCACTGAATTTTAATAATTGAAGATTTATTAACTTGAAATAATATGGTTCTGGAATTAATAAAACTTCTTCATGATTTAATTCAGTTTGAATTAAGTTATCAAGACAAATAAACATAATTATAATGTATTATTAACAAATATTAAGATTTTTCAATCATGTTTTTTCTTGTCCTAATTAAAAAAAACTTATCAAAATTTGAAAATAAAAAGATTTTCCCTTTTATACAACTCCAATTGTAATTAAAGATTGATTTTTCGTAAGATTCTCTAAGAGTAAATCAATTATTTCACTTGTAGAAGATATTTCTAGTTTCTCTAATCTCTTCTTCAATGAATTTTCTATTGTATTCTTAAAATCAATAAATTCAAGTTGATTTAAGGGCTTAAAAGGACCTAACTCGTCGTTAATTGCTAATTTTATTAAACCTCTACCTGCGGGGGAACTTACATTGATTTTTTCCGCTAATTGGTTTCCTAAGAGTTTAATTATTTCCATTATTTCCCCTTTCAGCTAATTGTTTTCTTATCAAATTCATTAATTCTTCTTCGGTATATTCACTATCCTTTACAGTTTGATAATTTCTATTTAGATACTTTTTTAACCAATTTGGCATAATCCAAGCAAAAAAGAATCCAACCGAAAAAATTACTGCTAATACTGCTGTTGTACCAAAAACGAGTACACTTATTATATTACTTGGAGACCCCCATAGAATATCATATGGTTGGAAAAATTCAGGTATACCGTGAAAACTCATAATAAATGAGAGGATTGAGATTAATCTATACCTAACTTTTATCCATGGTTCAATATCTTGGCTTTTAACAATTTTATATGCTGAATAGAATGACCATGCCATCCAATTAAAAACTAAAAAATTATAGGGAAGATCAAAAGAGACCTTTAAATAGTAAATAAGAGGATTACGCTCAATAGCCATCATTCCATGAAAAATTAGCTGAATAATAGCTAATACTATTACTACAATAAGTATCAGTTTAGCAGGAGATTTACGATTTTTATGAAATGTTAAATTAGTAAAAATTACCGCAAGAATAAAACCGATAGTAATAAAAATCTCTTGGAAAAGATAGCCTGATTCAATATTCAATATAAAATTACCAACAAATCCAATCGGTATTACAGTAAATCCTATCCCTAAACATAAAAGATCTACCATTTTCCTTTGGATTCCCTTAATCAATAAAAAAATACCTACAATGAATAAAGTACTAAGAAATAACAATAAAAGAGTTACAAAAATCCAGAATAAAATTTCCAAATACATCTTAATCAAATCTTAAGAAAGTTTTAATTATTTAGAAAGAAAAAAGACTATTAATTTAAATCTAGTGAAAAAAATAATCCTATTATTTTTACGGATCAATATTACGACTTATTTTCCACTTAAACTCTTTTTATAAAAACCTTATTCTAAAATATTTTTATAGCATTAGTATAGCAGTACAAATCATAGAGAGGTTAGAATCGAAAAAATTACCATTCTTTAATCATGATAATAAATTTACTACCTTTCGAATGATCGCCTTGGACTTTATCTTCGACCCATATCTTTCCTTGATAACTTTCAACCAATTTTTTTACTAACGATAAGCCTAAACCTATTCTATTAAAACTACTGGATTCCAAAGTTCCCTTTTGAAAAATAGTGAGTTTCTGAGCATCTGGTATTCCTAATCCGTTATCTATGAATTCTAATCTAATATAATTAATTTTTTCTTGGACTTCTTTTAAAACATTTACTTGGATTTCAATTATAGAGTTTTTATTGTGTTTCACCGCATTATGTAAGATATTTTCGAGGACATCTTGTAAGAGACTATTTGCTTTAACAAAAATTTCATCGTATTCTGTATTACATTGCGAAACAATATTTATTTTTGGAAGCATCTTACGAATATTTTCTAAAGAGATATCAATTAGCTTACAAACATCAATCGAAGTAATAGTGTTTTCAAAATCATCAATCGAAGATATTTTTCTAATATTTGAGATGAGTTTTGCTCCACGATTTACCTGATCTTCAATCATGTCATATAGATTTTCCATACTTAATTGGGTTTGAGCATTATTTAAACTTAACTTACACAACTTGATTGAAGAGAGTATCCCTTGTAAGATGTTGCTTACATCGTGAGCAAACACATCTTTATAAAATTCTGCTCTATTATATGCGTCCTTATATTTCTTTTCTGATTTTTTAAGAGTTTTTTCTGCTTTAATTCTTTCTGTGATATCTTCGTAAGTGCATAGCAATCCAACAACATTTTTATTCATGTCATGTAAAGGAATCTTATTAGCATCAAGCCAAGCTTCTTTTCCATCTGCTTGAAGTTGAGGTAAAATTATGTGATGTTCTGGCTTGTTAGTGTCCATGACTAATTGATCGATTTCAAAAAATGACTCTGTTTCCGAAACTTTCCAAGGTAATTCATAATCCGTTTTATTTGTTATCTCATCTGGCGTACTAAGTCCTGCAACTTTAGCAAAATTACTATTGCAGCCTAAATATGTAGAATTTATGTCCTTCCAAGAAATAAGTTGCGGTATATTATCTATTACTAACTGGAACATTTGTTTGTTTTCTCGTAATTCGCTTTCTATACCTTTTTGATTCGTTATATCCCGTATTATCCCAATAAAGAAATTTGGTTCGTTTTTTTTATTTTTTATTAAACTTAAACTTAATTCTCCTATAAATCTTGAATCATTCGCTCCAAAGAAATTATATTCTACCATTTTTAAAAATCCTTGATTTATGGCTTTTTCAAGATCTTCTTTAAATGGCTCTCGGTCTTCTGATACTACGAAATCTATGATATTTTTTCCAAGAAAATCTTCTATACTTTTTGTAGCATAAAAATTTTGGATGTTTCGTGAAATATTTATGATATTTCCTTCTAAATCTAGAATTACGACTAAATCTGGGAATGTTTTCATTAAAGCATTGTATAAATCGATAATCATTTCGAATAGATTATCAATTTCCATTCCATCCTTATTATCGTTGGAAAAAACCATAGACAGTAATACCTCTTCGAGTAAAAAAATTCTAAATAATTTTGCTTTGATAGTAAGAAATTATCTAAAAAATAATAGAAATTGTCTAATTTATATATTTCTTAATGTCATTTTGTTTTCTTTTTATTAAGAAATTCAATAAATTATTCTCTTTGGATAATTAGTTTTATAAAATATGAAAGTTATATATAAGTTGAAACCATACTAAATTATTTAGAAAATAGAATTTAAAAACCATAAATCGTGTTATTAATGCCAGAGAATAAAGGATTTTCAAAAAACAGGGCTTTTTATGGTTACATGCTACCTAAGAACCCTTTAATGCTCTCAATTATAGCTATTTTTACGGCTTTAAATTTTGTAGTGACATATTGGGTTCAGATTCCAATTCCCGCTACTGGAGGATACATTAATATTGGAGATATTGCAATAATG